>JAIROH010000010.1 GCA_031257595.1 Treponema sp.
CCCCGGCCTTCGCTTTTAAGGCTTAACAGATCCGGCAGATCCTTGACGGTTCCGGCCGCTCCGTGGGCGCCCATAACGTCGGGCAGAAATCCCGTGGCGTTTGCCATCGCGGTCATTTCTACCATGGTTTTGGTTCCGTCCTTGAACGCGCAGATCATCTTGGGGCTTGCCCCTTTGCGCTTCGCTTCTTCCGCTGCGGTTTCGGGAGTACAGTCATAATCAATGACGTTGTTTTTGCCCTTTCCGATAACCCGGACCTCAAAACCCAGCGCATCGGCAAAATCAAAAAGTTCCAGTACCGCTCCCGGTTCGTCCCCGGCGCTTCCGGTATAAACAAGTCCCGCGTTGGCTGCCAGCTTGTAGAGGATATGCCCTATACATACATCGGTTTCCACATTAAGCATAACAATGTGCTTGCCGTTGTTTATCGCGTCAATGGCCGCCTTGGCTCCCACTTCGGGCACTCCCGTGGCGTCCACGGTACAGTGAATGGCGCCGCATTTTGTGGCAAGCTCGTTATTGCCGGTGATCACAAATTTTCCCGAAGCAAGCAGCTTGTCGCCTTCCGCTACCGTTTCGGCGGCCGCGAAACCCACGCCTTCTTTGAGGCCGGCGTCAATATAAGCGTTCCGGGCATTGTCAACGGCCACGTCAACCACAACAGCGGGACGCATCCCTTTCATCGACAACATCTGGGCAACCATGCCCCGCCCCATCTGTCCCGCGCCGACGATACCCGCGTAGATAGGCTTACCGCTGTTTTCCAGTTCCGCAAGTTTATAATTCATCCCTACCATATTACTGTTTCCTTTCAAATGCTATAATAAGCAAAAGGCTGTTTCAAAATTTGAGGTTTTGGAACAGCCTCAAACATGAGCTTCTTGCAAAACCCGGTTGGTTTTGCCAAAGCTCTTGCAGTTTTTCGGCCTACGGCCTACAAAACAGCTTTTTTCAGTGGTTGCTCTTTCAAAACTGAAGTTTTGAAAGAGCATCACATTATTTAAAATAGATCTCAAACGGATCGCCGGCCTTGATCTCCGGCATCCCTTCTCCCTTAAGCACAATGTGACCGTCCAGTTCGGCTGTTTCCGCTCCGGTGAACACAAACGTACAGTGTCCCATTTTACGCAGGGTATAGTTCGCCTCTTTCCCCACGGCGCTGACCGTATACTTTTTGTTTCCCAGAAGCACCGTATCGCCGGGCCGCACATCCTTGTCAAGCTTCGCCGCCGTATGCAGCGCCGAAAGTTCCGCAAGTTCTCCCGGCGCGTTGTCGTTGAAAACCACGATCATTCCCTGTTCGTAAAATTCCCCATACAGTTCACCGAAATTTGTTACGGTGGTTTTATAGTCCATTGTCTGTCCTAGTAAAGCCCGAAACTGAAGAAGTACGCGATAACCACGGACACAGGACCGGTTATAAGCCGGGAGAACAAGACCGCCGGCACGCCCGCGCTGACGGTATCGGGTTCCGCCTCGCCAAGGGCAAGACCTACCGGCACGAAATCGCCGCCGACCTGGGCGTCAATCGCGAAAAGCGCCGGAAGCGCCATCGAAGGCTTAATCGCCCCGCTGGCAATCTGTTCGCCTACCAGTACCCCGACTATCTGCGCAATGACCGCGCCCGGCCCTATAACCGGCGAGACAAACGGAATCGCGCAGATAACCGACAGTATAAGCATGCCGGGAAGGGATCCGGCCAAAGGAGCGACGCCCTTGGCGATAATGCCTCCAAGCCCCGTACCGTTGACGATACCGATGATAACCGAAATAAAAGCCATAAACGGCAGAATGTGCCTGATTACCATATCGATGGTATCACGTCCGGCCTGGAAAAACTTTCCGACAAAAACGCCAACGCCTTTGCCGATACGGACAAAAATGCCCTGCTGGGCGCCGCCTGTGTCTGAAGAACCGCTTTCGCTCACTTCACTCGTCCCTCCAACCGTTACTTTTTCACTTCCGTCGGCAAAGGAAAGATTTTCCGTTTTGACGCCGGAAACATAAATGTCTTCGGTGATGAATTTTGCCAGAGGACCGCTCGGGCCGGTCTGCATAAGGTTTATCGTCGGTATACGCTTTTTGGGGTATACGCCGCAGCGGGCCGTTCCTCCGCAGTCAATAATAACCACGGCGATTTTGTTTTCGGCAACGCCTTTGGTAAACCCGTCCGCCGCTTCGGCGCCGGTCATTTCGGCGATTTTTTTGGTTAAAGGATCAATGCCGCCGCCGGTTACCGATACGATCATGTTTTTTTCGTCTGTGGGCTGAATCACAAGCGGGCCGCCCCAGCCGCCGCGTCCCGCGGAAATTTTTACTGCCTTGTACATGCTACGCCCCCTTCTTTCTCATAAAGAGAACCGTGATTCTTTCGGTGACAAGCCCCCGAATAAGAATGACAATCACACCGACGATAAAATAACGAAGCGCCAGCGGCCCGAGGGTATAGCCCAGGGCGGTAATGCCGTTCGCGATCCCCAGATATACAAAAAGTTCTCCGGCATTGGCATGGGGAAAAAGCCCAGTAATGGGATGACAAAAAGAAACCGCCGCATCGTAAAACGCGGGTTTATACTTTTCGTCAAGGAACCGGCCAAACGTATAGGCCATGGGATTACAAAGAATGAACATTGAAAGAACCGGCAGTACCGTATAACGCAGCAGCCAGAATTTGCTGCATCCTTTGGCAAACCCGTCTACCCTGTCCTGCCCGATAATGCTTATCACGGCGTTGACAAACGTGATAAGTACAATCAGGGTTGGAATAATACCGGTTACCAATCCCATGAAATTCTGGCCTCCAAGGTTAAACAGATTAATAAACCATTCGGCGCCTTTGGAAAGACTGTTCAATACATTTTCCATATATACCTCCGTAAATATTTTTCATCCCCTGTACGCGATCAACAGCGCTGCTCCTCCTTAAGGCAGGCATTGTTTTTTTGATCCGAAAAGGGACGTATGCCCTGTTAAGAACCGTTTTCTTCTTCCCTTTCTTCCGCCTCCCGGCGGAGCCTCAGGTCAATCGCTTCCACAGCCTGTATCAGGGCGCCTTTTTTCTTGCTGAGGACAGCCGGATCGTAGGGATGGCGTTTCCGGTACCATTTCATTTCTACGGCGTCTTTTTCAATGCCGATTTTCCGTATTTCGTCGAGACCAAGCCCTGAATATTCGGGAACTTCAATAAAATGGGCAAAGACGGTATACCCCCTCATGCTTTGAACGGTAACAACCCTGTCTTCGTCCCTGTCGTATACCAGAATGATGATTTCACCCGGTTTAAGGCGGCCCCGCCTTTGTCCTATGCCGAGTATGCCCTTCCCCAGCCATTTTTTTACCGCTTTCTGGTAATGCCTGACCTGGACATACCCAAAAGCCATCTGCAGGGCGAGCAGCGCGAAAATAACAAGAAAAAGAATTTCCCGGTTGCCGATACGTTCCTCCAAAAAAAGCCAGGATCTTCAAAACTAGGCGGAATTTTTCACACGAATCCCGCGAAAACCCCGTATCATCCGGACGCAGTCCACGATAACACGGGATTTTTTATCTGTCAACAATTTTTTTTCATTTATTTCATGAAATTTATTTCACGTTTTTGTTGACGCTGAGCGGATAATCCGTTATTATAAAAATAACCCCAGTCAAAAACCGCGGAGGATCGATGAATTACAGCGAGTCTACCCTGGTAGAAATAGCGGAAATGTACTTCAAACAGGGGCTCAGCCAAAAAATTATAGCAAAACAACTGAATCTGTCCTGTCCAACTCTGAGCAGGATGATCCGGAAAATCCGGGAACTGGAGATTGTGGAAATAATCATCCACCGTCCCGAAACAAAAAACAGCCGTCTTCTTGAGCTGGCGGAAAACGTTAGATCAAAATTGAAACTCAAGGAAGTTATGGTGGCGTCCCAGTCTTCCATTGGGCTGTTGCGAAAGAACATGGGGAAAATAGGCGCCGAATGGCTTGGCGGCAAATTAAAGGAAAAAACGATCCTGGGTACGGC
>JAIROH010000139.1 GCA_031257595.1 Treponema sp.
AAACAGGCTATTCTTGACAGCCTCGTGGGGATCACCGCCGAAAATCCAATCAGCCTTGAGGAAGCACGGAAGGAACGGTTATCTCATAAATGAAAGTCCTTGTTGA
The DNA here is from genome assembly GCA_031257595.1 of Treponema sp. Classification (GTDB taxonomy): domain Bacteria; phylum Spirochaetota; class Spirochaetia; order Treponematales; family Breznakiellaceae; genus JAIROH01. The sequence goes on from JAIROH010000139.1 coordinate 107, forward strand.
TACCAATATTATCATTGATATTCTCGAAAAACGAAAGAAATTTTTCCAACCCTCCTATGAACTGGTACAGCTTTCCATTCAAGGCGGGATACAGGCTTTTATGCCGGTCAGCGCCGTTACCGATGTATACTACATTATCCATCAGAGTACCCACGATGCCGCAAAGTCCAAGGAAGCCATTGTCGGCCTTACAACGTTGATAGGTTTCTGCGATACTATCGTGAGTGATATAAATGCCGCTCTGACCCTCCCTATCAATGATTTTGAAGATGCGGTAATCGCCGCTGTTGCAAAACGGGAAAAAGCCGATTACATTGTTACCAGGAACGAAGGGGACTTTAAGGGTTCCCCGGTTCCGGCTATCAGTCCGGCAATGTTTCTTGAACAATGTATAGAGAATGACGATGAATAGGTGAGGCACATGTGCCCTTCGACATGGATTGGCCGGACGCCTTTGCGTTACCACAGGACGGCGGCGGCAAAGCCCACAAGCGGGCTAATGTTCCGGCAAATACAGATTTCAACAAGATCGTATTCAACAGATGAAAGTCTACTCTTATTAATTTTGGCAAAACCAAAAAACGAATAGCGTCAAAACCCACGTTGCCGGGGGTGATACATGCGTATGCGCCCGTCACGGCAGATTGCCGGATGCCTTTGTTTGGTATAAGACGGCGGCAATTCAAAGTTCATGATGAGGCAAAAGACGCCCATAAAAGTCAGCGCGGGGTGTCTGCCGGCAAAATATGGGGAAGGGGCCCCATGTTTTGCCGGCAGACAGGCCCCCCCAATAAATTTTTTAGGCGTCTTTTGGATTTTCGAAATAGTTAAACTTTGAATTGCTGTGTGGTAACGCAAAGGCATCCGGCGCTTTCCGGCTAGCCCTTTGCGGCCTTGCCTTCCACAACCTGATCCCGGCCGTGGAGGTAGACCCTGCTGCCGGGTGGAACGGGTTCGGTAATCCATACGTTGCCCCCTATGATCGAATCCCGGCCAATGATCGTGTCTCCGCCGAGGATCGTCGCCCCGGAATAAATTGTAACGTTGTCTTCGATGGTCGGATGGCGTTTTTTTACGGCGTCTTCTTTCCGTACGGAAAGGGCGCCCAGGGTAACGCCCTGGTACAGTTTGACGTTCTTTCCTATAACGCAGGTTTCTCCAATGACGACCCCGGTACCATGATCGATAAAAAATGATTCGTCGATTTTTGCGCCGGGGTGTATGTCGATGCCGGTCTTGCTGTGGACAAGCTCACTCATGATCCGCGGAATCAGCGGCACGTCCCGTACCCAGAAAAAATGGGCGATTCGGTGAACCATAATCGCCTCAAGGCCCGGATACGAGAGGATAACTTCTTCGGTACTTTTCGCCGCGGGGTCGCCCCTGAAGGCCGCTTCTACGTCAAACCGCAAGAGGCCCCTTATCGCGGGCAGTTCGTCAAAAAAGTCGTCAACCAAAAGAACGGCGGCCGCGCGGCATCCCTTCCAGTCGTTTAAGTCGCCGTTCCGTTCTTTGCGGATCGCGAAGGCGACGCTTTTTTCCACTTCCCGGACAAGGTTCCTCGCGGCCCTGTTTGCCCGTTCCGTGGCGACCAGGGGCAGGCCGCTTTTATCGAGCTCTTCCATCTCCCCAAAACCGGGAAACACAAGCTCGCCAAGTTCCCTGAGTATGGCTTCCACGCTTCGCCGCGAAGGAAGATTCGCCTCTCCGGCCGGGTTCACAAGGCCGAAGCTGTTGTATGACTCTACCAGGGCTTCAATGTTCTTGGCCAGTCTCTGCATATTTTCCCTCCAGGCGTATGCCGCAGGATTTATGTTTTTTTCGGATATAACGGGCAAGCACGCCCGATCCAAAAAAGGCGCCCAGTTCTCCGGCGCTCTGCCGTACCGCCGCTTCTCCAAGGGAGACCAGTTCCTTTTTGCGATCAAAGTCAAAAACACTGGTCTGGTCCGCGGCATAGAGTACCATATCCGCCTGGGGATGATACGCCTCGGCGGCGTGGATCATCACCTCAAAACAGCGCATCACAACGCCGATACCGGTCCTGTAACCGGAAGCCGGCGATTCCCGCCATTTGCCATGGGTGTCGACAGCGAGAATCCGGGAAACCCCCAAAGCCGCGCCGGTTTTCCGGGCGGCCCCGACAGGCATGTTGTTCGCGACGCCTCCATCCACAAGGCACAGGCCGTCTTCTACAAGAGGCTCGAAAAAGGCGGGAAAAGACATCGAGGCCCGTATAGCCCTGACAAGCGGGCCCGAATCAAGCGCCATTTCCCGGCCCGAAACAAGATCAACGGCGTTGCATACAAAGGGTATCGGACAATCTTCGATTTTTTTATCCCCCACAAAACTTTCAATGAGCCGCAGGGCCTTATCGCCGGGATCGATTCCCGGCTTGACGGCGAAGTTGCCGATAAACTGCCCGGTAAGAACGAGCTTTCCAAGCGGCCCGTTGATCTTGAATCCGGGGCTTTCCATAAAATCGGATATGTCCAGTTTCTCAAGCACAAAGTTCCTGAGTTCCGCGACGCTTAGGCCGGCGGCATAAAGACCGCCGATTACGGCGCCCATCGAGCAGCCCGCTATAAGCGAAGGAAGGGGATAACCCGCCGCCTCGATGGCCGAAAGCACCCCGATGTGCACAAGACCCCGCGCACCGCCTCCCGAAAGCACCAGGGCGTACTTCAGGTTTTTGTTTATCTTCATTATTGGGTAATGTCCGGCATCTGTCTTATCACCGTATCGCCTGTTGTACAAGACCTTTGGACGACATACACATCACTTCCGTTAAACTGGCTCATTACTGACACAATTTGAGAAAAATTGTTCACCGGACTTTTATAAAGTATAACCGAAGGCATAACAAGCGTCAAGTTTTCAGTACCTCACGGCTAGTGTTCTGTCTTAATCAAAGGACATAATAACGGCTTTCGTCCGCGTCGCTGCTTATCGAGGCAGGCACACGAAAAAGTTTGGGGGCGCGGCCTAAAGCCTTTGTTCTAGAAGTAGCCTTTACTGGGCCTACACCATGCGATATTTCTTTCTTAACCCGCTCAATGTTTCGCGTGCTTTTTACGGGTGTGTCCTTAAAAACCCGCCCCGAACAAGTCCGGGTCACTGCACAATCCGGCTGTGCCGGATTGCGGCGGAGTTTCCGCTTTGCGAAAACTCCAGGTAATGTCTGGAGGAGTTTTGCCAAGGCAAAACTCCGCTGCAATGTGCTGAAAGCACATTGCGCAGTCACCCCGCGATACTTTTTTGTAGGTGTGCCTGCCAAAACCTCCGGCGACGCGAACTAAAGACAACATTCGTCCTTTAATTTAGCCAAAACTATACGAGTAACTTTTATCTGTTGAATACGATCTTGTTGAAATCTGTATTTGTCAGAACATTAGCCCGCTTGTGGGCTTTACCGGTAACGGCCCGTACCCTCATGCGGCGCATGCGCCGGTAACCGGGATTGCCGGACGCCTTTGTTTGGTATAAGACGGCGGCAATTCCCCTGTGAAGAGCATACGGCGTCCGTAGGTAATAGACCAGAGTCTGCGTAGGAAAGGTGACGACCGTCTAGCTCGAGCGGGGGTTGTCCTGTGGTAACGCAAAGGCATCCGGTGG
>JAIROH010000166.1 GCA_031257595.1 Treponema sp.
GAAAGAATATGATGTAGTTATCCCCCCTCCCCCTGCGAAGAAAGTAGTTTACCGTTTTACTTTTTCCCGCCCCGGTCTTTGCCTCGTTTTGTTCTTCCTCACTCCACAGCTTCGCGGACAGGCTGCGGAAAAAACTACCGTCGGGGTGGGCTTTGAACTCAATACCATTTCCCTTGTTGGGGTGGCGGGGGGCCTTATCCTCTACAGCGGCTATAACCTTTCGCCGCGCTTTGTCCTGGGGTTCAAAATCGGGGTAAACAGCGATCTTACGCAGATGAACTCCCTCGAAGGGACGGCTTTTTTCCGCTGGTATTACTACACGCGGGGAACCCTCGATTCCGCGGATTATTCCAGCCCGCCTCCCCGTACGGCCTTCTTTGTCCAGGCCGGGGCGGGCGCGGGAGTCTACGGCGGCTTCCTTGACAATCCGCGGGCCCTGCTTATCCGTACTATGGTACTGGGAGAGGCAGCCGCGGGGCTGCGCGTTTATTTCAGGCAGGGCGGCTCGCCGATCTTTTTTGAACCCTTTGTCCGTTACGCGTACCCATCGGGGTTCGGCGCGGGTTTTACCTTTGGAGGATAATATGAAAAGTTCCCTTTTTATTGTCCCCGCCGCGCTGCTCGCCCTGTGCGTTCTGGGCTGCCCCAACCCCTGGCTGAACCGGATGTTCAAGAGGGAACTCCCGGCGTTTCCGGAAGTGTCCGGATGGGCGCTGGTTTCTTCCCAGCGTTCCGGTCTTTCCCACGGGACCTATTATATTACCTACGATTCCGGCGTACCGCAGCTGGTTATACGGCTCAGCCTGAAAAACCTTTCCGGCGGAGTGCTGGATGCCGTTGTAACATGGGAACCCCTTTCCGGACCCTGTGCGCTTACCGTAAGTGTTCCCGTACAGGAAGACGGCGAACATCTGCGCTTTACCGTTGACGGAACGGCCGCCGGAGACAGATTCCGCCTTAAACCGGCGCTGACCGACGGGGACGGGCGGCATTTTGAACATGCCGTGATCTTTGATGTTAGCAACAGGGGCGTGGTGAGTACCGCCGTGGAACTTGCCGCCATTGGAACCGCTCTTGCCGGGGACTATATCCTGACCAAGGATCTGGCGCTGAACAACTGGACCCCCATCGGGGACGGCAGCGCCTTTACCGGCTCGTTTGAGGGGAACGGCCACACCCTGAACCTCAAGGGTTTTAACCCCGCCGCTCTGGATGACGCCTGCCTGGGGATCTTCGGGCAGACCAACGGGGCCGATATACAAAACCTTATGATTACCGCGGATTCCGCCCACATAACATTGACCGGAAGCGGGGACCAGCGATTCGGCCTGGCGGCGGGCTATGCCCAAAACGGGACGCTTGAAAACATTGTTGTTTCCGGAGGAAACCTGGTGGTAGAGAAACCCGGAGGCGGCGTTTTGGACGGAGGCGGCATAGCGGGGCAGATAGAGACCCAGACAATTTCCGGCTGTACCGTATCGGTCAATCTGGAGATGTATAACGCTTCCGAAACAGTACAAACCGGAAGTATCGCGGGCCGTGTTCTGTCCGGCGGGACCGTGGAAAACTGCCGCAGTTACGGAAATGTAAAGTCCGTAGGCGCCGGAAGCAGCTTAACCACCGCAGGCGGCATAGCGGGATATTGTAACGGCGAGATTCACAGCTGTTCCGCCGATGGAGACATGTATTGTAAGGCATCATCTACCGGTAGTGCCATGGCAGGTGGAATAGCAGGATATATTACTGCACTGGGAACAGTCAAGGAGTGTTATGCTTCCGGGAACATAGACGCCGTGGCGCTCATTGTATCATCCTACGCCGGCGGTATTGCGGGAATGACGTATAGCCGTATCGCCGTTTGTTACAGTACCGGCAATATATCGGCCCAATCCTTTGGTTCATCAGCCTGGGCTTACGCCGGCGGCATTGTGGGAAACTCGGGAGACGCATCCAGTGTTGTCGAGTACACCTACGCGGTCGGGAGAATTTCGGCGGTACATTCCCATGCTGACGTCAATTGTGACGCGCTGGCGGGCGGCGTGGTCGCCCGTGGCTATACCGGCAGTGTAACCAACCATAACGCGGCCCTTTCAAGAAGCGTCGCCGCCTCGGTTTCCGGCGGGACCGCCTATGCCCGCCGCGTGCTAGGCAGTAATCAAAGCGGAACCCTTACCGATAACATCGCCTATACTTCGATGACCGGGGTAATCGGCTCTTTGGATGTAACGGCGAACGGCCAGGACGGGCTTAGCAGGAGCGGCGCCGAATTGAAAAACCAATCCACCTACGAGGCCCTGGGCTGGAATTTTACTCCCGGTACGGGGCAATGGAAAATGACGGCGGGATACCCCTATCCGGTACTGCAATGGCAGACCTCGCCGCCGGCAATAGATTCGGTAAATGTTATTCCGTAGTGTTCCGGGCGTTTTTTCTGATTATCATGGGGCATGGTTACTCCTGATTCCATGGATTAATAAAAGATAGACCTTCAATATCAGTAAAATCCTTTGTATTTCGGGTAAGCAATACGAAATGATGCCGCAGACTGTTTGCGGCTATTAGGGAATCAAGAATTGGCAGGGTGCGTTCATGATTTCCAACTAATTCACCCCATGTAACCATAGTTTTCTTATCTATATCAATTATCCTTCCCTCAAACCATAGACATACTTTTTCATACCATACGGAAAAACGTGTTTTTTTAGCATCGTCTTTTGCTCTTTCAATTCCCTTTATAATTTCACCGAGAGTTATAACGCTTATAAACATATTGTTTTGCGACAGGGTGTTTAAAAACGCAGTGACCTGCGGATGGGGTGTTTTTTACTCAGTTCGGAAAGGACATTAGTATCAATAAGGTAATTCAAACGGAATCGCCCTTTCTGTGATAGATGCGTCCCGCATCAATACATCATCGTCTTCCAGCGAACCGCGCAAAAAACCAGTCAGGTTTTCCCGGGGCGGAAGAAGTTTTTGATACACATCCGCGGGAATAACAACCGCGGTTTCCCTTCCTTTAATTGTAATGGTTTGGGGGAAACGAAGGGCTTTTTCGATGATACGGTTCAAAGGGTTGTCTGCAGCATTGAGCTGCCAGGTATTTTCAGTAGTTTCCGTCAGGGCTTCCATTGTGGCCTCCTGTTAAAAGTTTATCCTGTCGGGCCGGTTTTGCCAATATCCGCTTCCTTTACCGGGATGATGGAGGGTCTTGGCCTCTTTCACAGTTTCCTTCTTCGCCACCGACAATAGATATTGAATTCTTTTTACGGGTACCCCTGCCCAACGTCCCTTGCCGGAACGGTAATCCCATCCAGTACGGGCCTGGAAAGCTGGCTTCCCGCCCTGCCGCTCCATTCGAGGGGACCGCGGTTTGCCAGAAAACTCCAGATTCCCCGCGCCGCGGCGGATCTGCCGTCGCCGTAGAACGCGTTCCCCAGGTAATACAGAACCATGTAGTAGCCGGAACTTGTCATGTACTGCTCAAGCTCCCGCCGCAGATCCCTCCTGGATTCGGCAATATCGCGCAGCAGGGTCTCAAGCGTCGTAAAACGGTAGTCGTAACGCTGTTTTTTCAGGGCTTCTATGATAACCGTATTTTGGATAAGAAACGAAAAAAGAAGATGCTCAACGGCCCTGTTTTGCCGGTTCGACCGGTAGTAGTAAAGCCCCAAAAGCCTGTGGGCCTTTTCCAGTTCCGCCCTGTCGTTGCGGTACAAAACCAAAAACCGGTCAAGACCGTTGTTCGCGGCGCTGTTTACCATCATGCTTCTGCCCAGGTTTTCTTCGTTCCAGCTGTCGTCGGTTTTAAGGATTTCGTTGAGGTTTTTTTCCATCTCAAGATCGTCCCGGCGCAGGGCGGATATATCGGCCATCCGGTAAAGGATATCAAGACCAAACCCGGATTCTTCAACAAGTTCTTTTTGATCATAGGCTTTTTGGTACTGGGCAAGGGCGATGCCGTATTCCCCCTCGCTGCGGTACACTTCGCCGATCCAGTATTCGGCTTCGGGGTATTTTTTAAGGCTGCCAAGGCTTTCCAGGGCTTTTTTCGCGGAATTCTGCATGGCCGCTCTGGGAAATTTGTAGTACAGCTCGTTCAGGGCGGCCGCGGCCGCGGTACGGAATTCCTTCTGGATATAGGTTTCCACAAGACCAAGGTCGTCCCCCAGTCTCCTCACCTCGCGCAGCGAAAGAACGGCGATAAGGTCCCGCTCAAGACCCATGTATTTGTTTTCCCGTTCCCTGCGGGCATCCTCAAAACATTGAAGGGCTTCCCCGTACCGGCCTTCACGAAAAAACCGTTTTCCCTGTTCCAGCTTAAGCCAAAAAGGCTCGGGACTTTGGGCGAAGCCGGAAACGGCGGCAAAACACAGGAAGCACAAAACGAAACAAACGGAGGCAAAAGAGCGCCGCGGCCTACAGTTTAAGAAGCTCTTCCTCAAACGCCTTGTCAGCATCATCCGCATTAATAGTCCTTAGCACTTTCCCGTGCCTGAAAATCAAAACTTTGTTCCCCGCTCCGGTTATCCCCAGGTCGGCGTGTTTTGCCTCTCCGGGGCCGTTTACCGCGCAGCCCATAACGGCTATGCTCAACGGCTTTTCCAGGGCGTAAAGCCGCCGCATCCAGCGTTCCGTAAACGCGTGGGTGTCGAAACCGTTTCTGCCGCAGCGGGGGCAGGAAATGATCCGCGCCCCCCCGCGCGCCCTGGTACAGCCGGCCTCGGCGGCGGCGAAAAGGATTTCCCTCGCGGCAATCACCTCGTTTTCCATCGTGTCGGAAAGCGATACCCGCAGCGTGTCGCCTATGCCCTCGGTCAACAGCGGCAGCAGGGCCGCCGCGCTCCGTACCGAGCCCGCAACCAGGGGGCCCGCTTCGGTCACCCCGATATGGAGGGGCGCCGCGTTTTGCTTCCTGAAAAGCCTGTTTGCCTTTATAGTATCGGCAATTCCCGAAGCTTTCATTGATACTACAAAGTCCGTAAAGCCGAATTTGTCAAATACGGCAATTTCTTCCAGAGCCGCTTCCACAAGCGCTTCGGCCCTGCCGGTTTTACCCTCTTCAAGCTTTTTCCGCAAGGCCAGAGGAAGGCTTCCCGCGTTGACGCCGATACGGATCGGGACTTTTTTCGCGGCGGCTTTGGCAAGAACGGCTTCCGTCCGGCTTTTGCCCCCGATATTACCGGGGTTTATACGGAGTTTTGCTATCGGGAAATCAAGGCAGCGGAGGGCAATGCGGTAATCAAAGTGGATGTCGGCGCAGAGCGGCGTTGAAACCCTGGAAGCAAGGGCTCCCAGGGTTTCGGCTGTCTTGATGTCGGGAACGGCAAAACGGAGCAGATCACAGCCGATGGCGGAAAGGGCCTCAATCCGCCGAACGATGGCCCTCCCGGCTTCCCCTTCAAGGTCCTTCGGCAGCAGCGGGGCCTTCCACATCGTCTGCACGGCGACGGGATTGTTCCCGCCTATCGAGACGGGCCGCGCTCCGCCGGAAGCGGTGAAAGAAACCGTACGCTTTAGAGGCTGATCATCGAAAGAACCATCGCGAAAATCGCGACGGTCTCGCAGACGCCGACTATCATCATATAGTTGGCAAAACCCTTGCCGGTTTCCCCCGCGGCGTCGGCGCCGGCGGCCCCGGCCTTTCCCTGGGCGATCGCGGAAAACGCCATCGCAAGCCCCGACGCGATGCCGATACCGAGGTACAAGAGGCCGTTATCCGGGCTCGCCACGGCCGCGGGTTTCATAAACAGAAAACCCAGAATATAGCCGTAGAAGGTCTGCGTTAAAGGCGCCCCGCCGAAAACAAGCAGGGTCATGGGGGCCGGTTTGTTGCCTATGTAGCACTTTTTCCACGCGCCGATGACCGCCTGGCCGGCAATGCCGATCCCGATTGCCGAGCCAATCGCGGCAATACCCATTACAATACCGGCGCCTATGAAGCCTAAATTCATACCTTTTCTCCTATTTTGAAGTTCCCGGACCAGCCGGGACAACTCCTTTCAATAAAATGAGCTTCCGAAAAGAAACTCCCAAAACCGCCCGCATGGACGGCAATCCACCCCGCGTTCCGAACTACCTTCGTTTGGAAAACGGTCTGTACGGGGAACCCGCCCATGTCACTCCGGCATGGCCCGAAAATTCCAGCGTGTTAAGCCGGACTCCGTGAACCAGGACGGAAAGTACGTTCAATACGATGTTAAGTCCGTGGCCGAATACCAAAAGAATCACCCCGAACGCGAAAAAGAAAAAATGCCCCAGCATCGGCCCGGCCATTTTATCAACCGTGTCGGCGATGGCCGCTCCGGCAAGCCCAACGGCCCAGAGCCTTATGTACGACATGATGTCGGAAAACACGTTGGCGATACCCAGGATTACCGGGATGATGTTTTTAAGGCTTTCCAGTATGGATCGGCCTATGCTCCCGTCGTAGTTGATAAACACAAAGTTAAGGACAAAGCCCCCGGCAAAAACATATACAGCTTCGGGATAGAGGGGAATTTGCCGGAATTCGTTGCTCGCGATAAGGGAAAGGATGATAAAATACATTCCCGCCAGCATCGCGATGTTTCCCAGTTCTCCGAGAACCCTGAGGGATCTGTTGTGGAAAATCGCGATAATGTGTCCGATGGAAAGCTGAAACAGCGCCAGGGAAAAACAGAAAATCATAAGGTTCTGCTGAACGATTTTCTTGCCGTATTCGGACGCGCCGGAAGTTACATTCGAGATAAGCGGCAGCGAGATATTTTTCAGCGATTCCGGCAGGTAGCCGATTTCGATTCCGAACCAGGAACAGGTGAGCACTCCCCAGACAAAGTTGGAAAGCCCCAGAAGGCAGATCAGTTTGACGATTCCGGGAACGCCCTTTTTCGCCGTGGCGATACAGCCGCCGATTCCCCCCAGCAGGAGCAGGGCGCCGTAACCCGCGTCGCCGAATATCATCCCGAAGAAAATAACGAAAAAGAGGAGGAACCAAAGCGAAATGTCAACCTCGTTATAACCCGGCACGACCTCAAGGAAATCGGTCAACGGGTTAAGAAGGCGGACCAGCTTGTTGTTTTTAAGCAGCGTCGGAACAGGATCGTCGGGGCCCGGCTCGTCGGCGATAAACGCCCAGCCGTTTTCCACGGCGCCGCGTTTGAGTACGCCGAGCCGCTCCCGGGGTATGTAGCCGGTAAGCCAGGAGACGCTCCGGCCTTCAAAGTCCTCTCCCTCGTCCCTGTCCTCTTCAAGGACATTCATGCCCGCCCTGGCCGTTTCAAATTCGATGTTTTCAAGAAGTTTTTCGTGTTCGGCGTTGATGGCGGCGGCCGCCGGAACATAGCTGGCCAGCGCGTCGTCTATGCCGGCAAGCTTTTCCGTTATGTCCGCCGTCTGCCGGCCGATTCCCGAAAGGGATTTTTCGGGGAGGGCAAACGGGGTCTCGCCCGGTATTTCGCCGCCTACCGCGACAAGCCGGACGCCGGTTTTGTTTTTTTCAAGCACGATACAGGCTGTTTCTCCGCCGAGTTTTTCATAGGCTTGAAGGCTCAGCTCATAGGGGACAAGGACAACGCCGTTTTCGGCAAGAAAGGTAAACGTTTGGGGATCAAAATCCCCCCATTTTTCAACACGGACGCGCTCCCGGTTAAGGGATAAAAGCTGCTCCTGGAGGTTTTTCCGTTCTTCCCCAAGGGCAAGCACCGCGTCGACGTTTTCGGCGGGCTCCGAAGCGGGCCGGGCCGGGCCGGAATCAGGCGCCCGGGCCTTGTCCACGGTGTCCGCGCCCGCTACGCCGGCTTTTTGTTTTTGCTTTTTTAGGGTTTCCGCCGCGGATCGAAGCAGGGCAAGGGCGTTTTCGGTTCTGGTTTTCTTTTCAAGCAGCGCCGAAAGGGCCGCGGACTGGGCCTGCTTTTTTTCAAGGTGCAGCACCCCCAGCTCCCGAAGCTTTTCAAGGGCGGCCTCTTTTTCCTTATCCATCACCACAAGGGAAACTTTATCCATCGGAACAATCATGCCGAGCCTCCCGCCGCGGCCCGGGCAAGGCCCCGTTTGGCAATTTTTCCCCGGACTACGGCGGCGGTCTGCTGATCGCCCAGGTAGACTTGAATCTTTTTGATATTTTCTTTTGTTTCGGGGATCTTTATCTTTTCAAACAAATTGACCCGCTGGGTCGTTATCCGAAGCTCATGATCGAGCCGCCTGCGCTGTTCTTCCAGGGTTTGGGCTTCAAGGTCAAGGAGCAGTACCTGTTTCATGCGTTCGACGGCGGCGTCAAGCCACAGCGGCGTGTAGTACAGATCGTAGAGGGCCGTTCTGAAATCGGCGCCCTCGAAAATCGGAATTGAAACGCCGGCTATATTGCCTTCGGCGGTACGGAGGTTTTCAATGACAAGAATGTCCGGGGTAAAGATTCCCGTTTCACCGTAAACGGCAATCCACGACTTGAAAACCTCGTCGATACGGTTTTTTTCATCGGTCAATTCCTTGATCCGAATCTCCGTAGTACGGATCTCCGCCTGAAGCTGCTGTTTTTTCAGCATCAGCGTCGGCAGGTAGCGCTGGAACATCTTGAGGGAATCTTTTTGTTTTTTAAGCTCATTTTTGGTAAGCTTTATCTTTGCCACGCTTCACTCCGTCTCTTCACGTTTCTTTTTTCACTTTTTCACGCTTTTCCGGGCCAGAATTTTTCGATAAGCTCGGTACGAAGCCCGGTTTCTTCCGGCGAAAAACAATCGGAAAGTATTTCCCAGCCCAGGTCAAGCGCCCGTTCAAGGGGAATGTTAACCGAAAGATCCATCATCTGGCGTTCAAAACTTTCGCCGTATTTGAGGAGCTTTCCGTCCCAGTCGGTCATGATAAAGCCCATGGCTTTCTTTTCAAGGGTATCCTTGTATGCCGAATAGAGCTTGATCATGCCATCCAT
>JAIROH010000181.1 GCA_031257595.1 Treponema sp.
TATCGACACGCTGATCTACCTGCGCGACCTGGGGAACACGCTTATCGTCGTGGAACACGACGAGCAGACCCTCCGTACCGCGGATCATATCGTAGACCTTGGTCCCGGCGCCGGGGTTCACGGCGGCAGGGTTGTCGCCCAGGGAACCCCAAAAGAAATAATGAAGGTAAAAGAAAGCCTTACCGGACGTTTCCTTTCCGGCAGCCTTACGATGGCCCTTCCCAAAAAACGCAGGGAAGGAAACGGCCTGTTTCTTACCCTTAAAGGGGTAAGCGAACACAACCTTAAAAACATAGCCGTTAAAATTCCGCTGGGGGTTTTTACCTGCATCACCGGGGTTTCCGGTTCGGGAAAATCCACGCTGCTTTCCGACGTGCTGTACCCTGCGCTGGCAAACCGTATTTACGGTTCCTATCATCAGGAGGGCGTCTATAAAAGCATCGAAGGCGCGGAACACATCGACAAGGTAATCGACATCGATCAAAGTCCCATCGGCAGAACCCCACGTTCCAACCCGGCGACCTATGTCCAGGTGTTTACCGGAATAAGGGATCTTTTTGCCGGCCTTCCCGACTCAAAGATCCGCGGCTACAAGCCGGGGCGTTTTTCGTTTAACGTCCGCGGGGGCCGCTGCGAAAATTGTTCCGGCGACGGTACGATCAGGATCGAGATGAATTTTCTTCCCGACGTGTACATTACCTGCGATGTCTGCCACGGCAAACGTTTTAACCGGGAAACCCTGGAGATACGCTACAAGGGCAAAAACATAGCCGACGTTCTTGACATGACGATAGAAGAAGCGGCGGGTTTTTTTGCCCATATTCCCCAGGTTGCGCGGAAACTCGACACGCTGCTTTCCGTGGGGCTTGGCTATGTCAAGCTGGGCCAGTCCGCCCTGACCCTGTCCGGCGGGGAAGCCCAGAGGGTCAAGCTGGCCCTGGAACTTTCCAAGCGTTCCACCGGCAAAACCCTGTATATCCTGGACGAACCCACGACGGGGCTGCACTTCGCCGACGTTAAACAGCTTATGGAAGTCATACAGCGGCTGACAGATCAGGGGAATACCGTGGTGATGATCGAACACAACCTCGATGTGCTGCTTCAGGCGGATCATATTATCGACCTGGGGCCCGAAGGCGGCGAAAGGGGCGGAGAGGTGGTTGTCACCGGAACTCCGGAAAAAGTCGCCGAATATCCGAAATCGTATACCGGAATCTATCTAAAAGAGCTGTTTAAACGCCGAAAATATAGCAAAGCTTCCGAGCAATAGTTGCGGTAATTAATGAAGAAACCGGTTCTCTGGATTATTTTTGTTCTTTGCGTTTCTCTCGCGGGCGCCCAAACCGCCGAACCCGTGCCCGAAGCGGTTCCGTCCGAAAACGCCGTTGAAGGCGGGGAAAACGGTTCCGGGGAAGACGGCCCGGCCGGGGGCATGACCGAGGCGGGAATTCTTGAACGGGACATAGCCACCTCGTCCCTGGCGGAACTGGCGGACTGGTGCCGGAGCCTGGGGCTGAGCGAGGGCGGTACGAAGGAAGAGCTTGCCGCCCGCCTGCGTTCCCATTACCGGATTGAAAACGTTCCCTCGGAAACCGTGTCCGGCGCCGCGCCCGGCGGAGAAACGGCCGCGGGGGAAAACGCCGAAGGAGGCGGAGGAAGAAACCTTACCATCACGATAACGTCAGCGAGAACCACGGAATACTTTACCCTTGAAGCGGTCAACGAGGAATACGTACGCCTTAAAGGGAACGTTTCGATAAGCCTGCGGGACGGCGATACGATCCATGTCCTTAACGCCGACGAGATCCTTTACAACAGGACCCGTGACTTTATGTCGGCTTCGGGCGGGGTTGAGTATGTCAAGACGGAAGGGGACACGATTGAAACATTCAGGGGAGAAGGGCTGACGGTAAACCTCGATACCTGGGCGACGGTGTTCATGAAAGGCTCGTCCGAGAGGTCTGTATCGGAAGGGGCAGGCACGTACCGTTTTGCCGGGGAAGTTATCTCCAGGAGCGGCGACGATTCGACAGTACTTAAAAAAGCGGAAATAAGCAACGCCGGTAACGACGAAGCTTACTGGTCCATCGCGGCTTCTAAACTGTGGCTGCTTCCCGGTTCGGACTGGGCGGTGTTTAATGCCGTCCTCAAAGTTGGGGAAATCCCGGTTTTGTACCTTCCCTATTTTTACTATCCCGCGGACGAGATAGTTTTTCATCCTGTCTTCGGCTACCGGTCCAGGGAAGGCACGTTTCTCCAGACCACCACGTATCTTATGGGCCGTCCCAAAGCCGAGACTTCGTCAGAAGAAAGCACGATTACCGCGATTATGGGAAGCGGCGCCGACATGGAAAGAAAGCTGGAAGGGGTGTTTTTGAGGAGCACCGGGAACAAGGTTCGGGATCCAAATGAAATGAGACTTTCGCTCCAGGCCGACGCGTATGTCAACCTCGGTTTTTACATCGGCTCCGAACTGACCATCCCGGCGTCGGGTCCTTTCGGCGAGACCAGCTTTTCCGGCGGAATAGGAATCAGCCGGGACATTGCCTATACCGGTTTGGCCTATACGCCGTTTGCCCCGGCCTATGACGGAACGAGCAACTGGCACAGTTCCAATCTCTTTTTTACGGACGTTCCGTTTCGTTACCGTTTTTTGAGTGAAGGCTCGGTAAGCGGAAAAGGAAAGGCCGTAAGCCAGGCATCCTTTTCATGGAACGTTCCGTTTTACTCGGATCCTTACGTTAACAACGATTTTCTTGACCGTTCCGAGGATTCGGATATTTTTACCCTGCTTATGAACCTTGCCACGCCGCCGAATACGACGCCGGATACGGTCAGCGCCAATACCCTTGGTTCCTATGAATGGAAATTTAACGGAAACATGACTGTTGACACGTCTTCCATAAGCCCGTATATTTCGGAGCTCCAGATTCCCAGCGTCTCAAGTTCCCTTTCTTTTGCCACCAAACGAAATACCGCGGATCCTCCGCCGAATTACCTTTCATACCCTCCGGATTTTTCTTTCTTTTATCCGAACAAGCTGACGCTTCTTTCCTTTTCCGCGAACATCTCGGGAACTCCGATGACTA
>JAIROH010000207.1 GCA_031257595.1 Treponema sp.
AAAAGAAGTCTTATGCATAATTTATTCCTTCCTTCTTTGACTTTTTCGACTTTGCGGTTACATATTCTTTTTTTATTTTGTCTCCTTTATCCACATTTTGAATCGTGTTTGGACACTAGCCGAACCTCCCGGAAATATAATCTTCGGTTTTTTTGTCCTGCGGATTGGTAAAAAGCGTCCTCGTGTCGCCGTATTCAACCAGTTCCCCCAAAAGGAAAAACGCCGTTTTGTCGCTTACCCGCGCCGCCTGATGCATCGCATGGGTTACGATGATAATGCTGTAGTCCTTTTTCAGTTCCCCGATAAGTTCCTCTATTTTACCCGTGGCAATCGGATCAAGGGCGCTGGTCGGCTCGTCCATTAAAATGATCTCCGGTTCCATGGCGATGCTGCGGGCTATGCAGAGCCGCTGCTGCTGGCCGCCGGAAAGGCTCAACGCCGATTTTTTCAGGCGATCCTTTGCCTCGTCCCAAAGCGCCGCCTTGACAAGGGCCGTCTCAACCAGCTCTTCAAGTTTCTGCCTGTTCCGCAGCCCCTGCATTCGCTTTCCGTACGCGACGTTGTCAAAAATGCTCATGTTAAACGGATTCGGTTTCTGGAACACCATGCCGACCCTGGTCCGCAGTTCCGTCACATCCATGCCGTTGTAGATGTCTTCCCCGTCAAGCAAAACGTTCCCCGTTATGCGGCATGACGGAATAAGGTCGTTCATGCGGTTAAGTATCCTGATAAACGTTGATTTTCCGCAGCCCGAAGGGCCGATAAGGGCGGAAACTTCCTGACGGGCAAGGGAAAAGTTGATGTTTTTCAGCGCCTGAAAATCCCCGTAAAAAAGATCCAGGCCGTTGACTTCAATTTTGCTGGATGTCATTCGGATTCCCCCATTCTTTTTTTGAAAAGCCACGTGATGATCTTTGTCGACGTGTTGATCAGAAGCACCACGATGATAAGGACCCCCGCCGTGGCGAAGGCTATGCCGAAATCGTCGGGATGAATCGCCTCTTTTGTCAAATAGTAAAGGTGGATGGTCAGCGTACGGCCCGATTCAAAAATCGACCTGGGAAGGTTCCGGGTAATTCCCACGGTAAGAAGTACCGGGGCGGATTCTCCGACAACCCTGCCTACGGCAAGAATCGCCGAGGTAACGATGCCGGGAAGCGCCGGCGGAACAACCACAAAAAAGATCGTCTGAAATTTCGTCGCTCCCAGCGACAGGCTTCCTTCACGAAAAGAAACCGGGATGGTTTTGAGTGATTCTTCCACGGTTCTGATAATGACAGGAAGGATCATAATGCTTAAGGTAAGGGCGCCGGCTATGATCGACTGGCCGAATTTGAAAACACGGCAGAATACCAAAAGCCCGAAAAGGCCGTAAATGATCGATGGGATGCCGGCAAGGGTTTCAATGGCGAGGCGGAGCAGGCGGACAGCGGGACTGTTAAGCGAATATTCGTTGAGAAAAATCGCCGTCATTATTCCCACGGGGAGGGCGATGACAAGAGAGACCAGCACCACATAGAACGTGGTAACGATCATCGGAAGAATGCCGCCTTTTTCCGCGGAACCGAAGATAAACGAAAGGTTAAGGAAACCGGCGGACTGCACCAGTATATACGCAAGGATCAAAAGAAGAATCGCCGCTACCAGTACAAGGGCGGCGGTCATGATCCCGAAAAGAAAACCGTCGCGGGCTTTTCTCGCTGTTATCATTACTCTCCCTCCGTGTTCCGCCTCATCAACAGGATCGCGCTGTTGAGGATCAGAATAAGAACAAACAGCACCACGCCGATTGAAAAGAGGATTTCGTTGTGCCGGCCTTCGGCGTATCCCATTTCAAGGGCTATCGTGGCGGTGAGGGTACGAACGCCGTCGGTAATCCCCCGTATAAACTGCGGGGAATTTCCCGCTACAAGAATAACCGCCATGGTTTCACCGACAGCGCGGGAAATTCCAAGTATCACTCCGGCCATCACTCCCGACTTCGCGTGGGGCAGCACCACCGCCCAGGCCGTCTGCATTTTGCTTGCCCCCAGAGACAGGGACGCCTCCCGCACGGAAACGGGAACGGCCCTGAGGGATGTTTCCGCGATGGTGATTACCGTCGGCAGTATCATCACTCCAAGAACCATCGCCGCAGCAAGAAGGCCGTTGCCCGACGGTACATGGAACGTATTTTTTACCCAGGGGACAACGACCATAAGGCCGAAAAATCCGTAGACCACCGAAGGAATTCCGGCAAGCAGTTCTATGCCGCTTCTGATAAAAGAGGCCGGTTTTGCCGGAACAAATTCAGCGAGAAAAACGCAGGAAAGAAGCGCCAGCGGAAGTCCCAGAAGAATCGCGGTAAAACTTACGATGATGGTCCCGAGTATCATCGGCAGTATCCCGTAGAGCTTGTTGTAAGTTGGACGCCACTCGAAACCGGTAATAAAATCGAAAAAATTGTAAGGTTTCTCCGGCAGCAGAATGTGAATCTTCGACGACATGCCCGGCAGCTTTCCCGGATACGTTACCGTCCATGTATAGACCTGGGGGTAGCTTATCTGTCCGCCTTCGTTTTCGGTAAAATCGTTTCTGACAAAACGGAGGGCCTTTTCAGGATCTTTTTCCGCGGCGTTCACGGCGATCTCCAGGCTTCCCGAAGATCCGCCGTTCAAAAACTGTACAAGAATCGCGGAAGTGTCCGGCGGAACGTTGATAAAGGTCGTGCGGTTCCGGTACAGTTCGCCGTTTACGGTAATCTCTTCGATCCTTTCGGGAACGATCCGTATTCCTTTCGCCGTCGGAAAAATAAAAGGCCCGGCGCCCTGGACAAAAACAAAAACCAGGATGGAAGCCAGCGCAAGTACCGAGCTCAGCGACATTAGCCGGAAAAGATATTTGAAAAAAACGTCGGCGCGGCGGCGATCAAGCATATCTGCTCCAAAGTCAATCCCGGAATGACCGGATCCGTCCGCGGATCAACGGGATTCCGGGATTGGCCGTTTTACTTTACCGATATCCAGCTTGTTTTAACGATGGCCTGTCCGGCATCCGTTAAAATCCAGTCAAGGAAGGCCGTGGTTTCACTATTGAGGGTTCTGCCCTTTTTAGTGAGGAGGAGGAAGGGCCTTGCGATCTTGTAGCTGCCGTTTACCACGTTGGCCGTTGTGGCGGAAACGCCGCCTACGCTTAAGGTTTTGACGGAATTGTCCACCGAGCCGAGGGAAATGTATCCAATCGCGTCAACGTTACGGGAAATTTCGGCTTTTACCGCTCCGGTTCCGTCAAACTCTATGGCGCCCAGAACCAGCTTGTCCTGGAACTTGACGATTTCCTCAAACGCGCCCCTGGTTCCCGAACCGGGTTCCCGTGAAACGACGGCGATTTTGCCCGCCCTGCCTCCGACCTGGTTCCAGTTGGTAACCGCTCCGGTATAAATGTCCCGGATCTGGTCTATGGTCAGGTTGGTGACAGGATTGCCGCTGTTGACGATAACGGCGATGCCGTCGATCGCGATAAGGTGTTCGTCAATGCCGGTTCCGATCTCCGCGGGACTTAGCTCACGGCTGGACATGCCGATTTCGGCGGTTTCCGCCGGAACAGCCTTGATGCCGTCGCCGGAACCTGTCGCGCTGATGTTGAACGAAACATTGCCGCGTACGTTTTTGTATTCGGCGGTCAACAGTTCCATCAGCGGGCTTACCGACGTAGAGCCGGCTACCGTTACGGTATGGGGAGCGGAACCCGATGCCCCGCCCTGCTCTTTTCCCGGTCCGGCAAAAACGGAACCGATGATTACAGCCGTTAACAGAAAGGCGATAGAGATTTTTTTCATGTTTACTGCTCCTTGTATATCAGATACAGCAAATGTATTGAGGTATTGTTAACGCGCCGTAAATGAATTGTTAAAATTGGGTTAAATGGAGTTGTTTGATAACCTTTAGTTGTCGAACAAGTCCAATTACCTGCTTCCCTGATCGTAGGGAATGCCCTCGGCCCTGGGGGCGAGGGATCTTTTGGACGTAAAGGCCAGCACAATCATCGTGGCGATATAGGGAATCATCTTGTACAGGTAACTTGGAATGGGAATGTTCCGCATAAAAGAGATCCCCGAATAGGAAGAGGCAATGGCCTTCATAAGACCAAAGAAAAAGGCGGCGATCAAAATACGGCCCGGTTTCCACTGGCCGAAAATCAACACCGCCAGGGCAAGAAAGCCGTAACCCGAAACTTCCGCGTTAAACTGAGTCGAGGTGGGGATGATAAAAACCAGGCCGCCGATTCCGGCCAGGGCGCCGGAGATCATCACGCCGGCGTAGCGCATTCCGTACACGTTGATTCCCGCCGAATCCGCCGCCTGGGGATGTTCTCCGCAGGATCGCAGCCTGAGTCCGAAACGGGTTTTGTAAAGAAGCAGCGCGGAAAAGACAAGGATAAGAAAACCAAGGTAGGTGGTCAGGTAGGTGTTCCGGAACAGCAGTGGCCCGATAAACGGAATGTTCCCCAGCGCGGGGGCCTTTTCGATCCTGAACTGATTGATAAACGGAATTTGCTGTACCGTGCGGATCATGCGTGCCACATAGATCGACACCGCCGGGGCAAGCATGTTTATCGCCGTGCCGCTGATAATCTGATCCGCCTTCATGTTGATCGAAGCATAGGCGTGGAGCAGGGATACCAGGACGCCGGAAACGGCGGAAACAAGAATCGCCAGCAGCAGAACGGGCTGTCCGGGGACAAGGCCCTGGAAAAAGTTTATAAAAAGCACCCCGGCAAAGGCCCCCATGATCATGATTCCCTCAAGGGCGATATTGATCACTCCGCTCCGCTCGGAAAACATTCCCCCTAGGGCCACGATTAAAAGGGGAATCGAAAAAAACATGGTCTGCTGAACCAAAAAATACAGTATGCTCACGATTCTCCCCCTTTGTTCGCGTGGACGTTCGCGCGGGACGCGGTTTTGCGCAGCCTGAGAGAAACAAAAAAAGTCCGCAGGAGCAGCGCGAAGGCGCTGAAGTAGATGATCACGGCAATGATGATTTCAATAACCTGGGGGGCGTAATCGTACAACTGCATGTTAAAACCTCCCACGTTAAGGTACGCGATCAGGAGGCCGGAAAAAATAATCCCCAGGGGATTGTTAAGGCCCAGCAGGGCTACCGGTATGCCGTTAAAACCTTCGGGGGCCAGTACGTCTACCACGGTGATGCCCTTGCCGGAACCGGCCAGATACAGGAAGGCGCCGCCCAGGGCCGCCATGGCTCCGGCTATGATCATTGAACTTACGATGCTGCGCCGCTCGTTGATCCCGGCATAGCGGGCCGCGTCACGGTTAAACCCGCAGGCCTTTAGCTCATAACCGAAGGCGGTTTTTTCAAGAACAATGTAGATTAACACGGCAAAGGCGACAGCCAGAAAGATGCCGCTGTTGGCGCTTGAGATGTTGTTGCCGTCCCGGAAAATCAGGTCCAGCCCCATCCGGGGAAGATTCGCCGAATCCGCCACGCGCATGCTCTGGTTTTTCAGCGGATCGAAGATCGTCCTGGTGATAAGAAAATTGACCAGATAGGTTCCCACATAATTCATCATAATACAGGCAATAACTTCGTTGACGTTAAAGAAAGCCTTTAGAAAACCCGGTATGCTTCCCCAAAGGGCGCCCACCAGCATCGCCGCGAGGAGGGCGGTAAGCCAGTGGAGAGGCCCCGGAAGAAAAACACACTTAACGCCGATAAGAACCGCCGTATAGGCCCCCACAATAAACTGGCCCGAAGCGCCTATGTTAAAAAGCCCTGTCCTGCTGGAAAAGCCCACCGAAAGCCCGGTCATGATAATCGGCGTCGCAAAATACAGTACCTGGCCCATGTCCCGCCGGCCGGCAAAGCCCCCGCTGAGGATCGCCCAAAAGCCCCCCAGGGACTGGGAGGCGTTGCTTACCAGGAGAATCAAAAAACCTACAAAAAGCCCGACAAGGATCGCCGCCACCGAAGACAGCACGTTAACCGAAGCGCCCCTCAAACTGTCCCGTTTTATCTTTTCCATCAGGCGCTCTCCTTCTTTTTGGAACCGGCCATATAGAGCCCCAGTTCCTGATAGCTTACCTCTTTTGGCCTGAGATTGGCGACGATGGCTCCCTCGTAGATTACGAGAATGCGGTCGCTGACATCCATGACTTCGTCAAGTTCCAGGGATACCAGCAGCACCCCCTTGCCGGCTGAGCGTTCCGCCACAAGCTGTTCGTGGATGTACTCAATGGCCCCCACATCCAGGCCCCTGGTAGGCTGGACGGCTATCAAAAGCGGAGAGTCTCTGTCTATCTCCCGGGCCACAATCGCCTTCTGTTGATTCCCCCCGGACATGCTGCGGGCAATGGTACGGGACCCCTGGCCGCTGCGTATATCGAACCTCCCTATAAGGGAATCGGCGTAGCGGTAGATTTCGCCGTATTTTAAAAAACCGGCTTTCTGAAAACGCGGTGAAAAGTAACTTTGCAGGACGAGATTAAAGGCAAGGTTGTAATCCAGCACAAGTCCGTGCCGGTGCCTGTCTTCGGGAATGTGGGCCATGCCGGATTGGCCTCTTCCCCGTATGTCGTCACGGGTAATTTCCCGGCCTTCAAGGTATATACGCCCCGCGTCGGCGTTCAGCATCCCCGCCAGGGCGTATACCAGTTCCTGCTGTCCGTTTCCGTCGATGCCGGCGATACAGACAATCTCCCCTTCCCGCACCATGAAACTTACGTCGTTAACCAGGGCTTTCCCGTGAAGCCTGCTCCGTACCGTAAGGTGTTCCACTTCGAGGATTACCCGGCCCGGTTCCCGGTCGGCCTTTTCAACCGAAAAGTTCACCTTTCGGCCTACCATCATTTCGGAAAGCGCTTCTTTGGAGGTATCCGCCACTTCCACGGTTCCGACGGATTTTCCCTTGCGCAGCACGGTACAGCGATCGGCGGCGGCTTTAATTTCATTTAATTTATGGGTGATAAACAGAATCGATTTGCCTTCGGCGACAAGGTTCTTCATTATATTGATAAGTTCTTCAATTTCCTGCGGGGTCAATACCGCCGTGGGCTCGTCAAAAATCAGAATTTCATTTTCCCGGTAAAGCATTTTAAGAATCTCGACCCGCTGCTGCATGCCTACGGTAATGTCCGAGACAAGCGCGTCGGGATCGATTTCAAGCCGGTAACGTTTGGACAATTCCATTACCTGTCTGCGGGCGTTATCGAGCTTGAGAAGGCCGTACCTGGTGGTTTCCACCCCCAGGATGATGTTCTCCAAAACGGTAAAATTATGCACCAGCTTAAAATGCTGGTGCACCATGCCTATACCCAGCCGGGTCGCGTCGTTTGGCCCGTGGATATGTACTTCCCGGCCGTTTTTTTTGATTATTCCCTTTTCCGCCCGGTACAGGCCGAAAAGTATGCTCATCAGGGTGGACTTTCCCGCGCCGTTTTCTCCCAGCAGGGCGTGTATCTCCCCCTTTTTGAGCCTGAGCGTAATGTCGTCATTGGCGACAACACCGGGAAATTCCTTTGTGATGCCGCACATTTCGATAAGGTAGTCCATCGGCGTTTACCTTCCTGAAAAGGGAATTGCGAACACTTACTTGACTTCGGTGATCCTGGTGATGCGGACAGGGACCTTGCCGATGGGACTTCCCCCCTGTTGATCAAGGTCTTCAAGCCGGGGAATTCTGCCCGACGCGACGATGCTGTAGATCGCGTCATAATCGGCCTGGCTGAACCTGGTAAATTTGGAAGTCTCCATCGGAATACCCACGCCGTCGTTGGCGGCGGAGAAAACCTGGCTTTTGCCGCCGGGGAAACTGCCGTTGTAGTAATCGGCGACACAGGCATAGACCGAAGAACGCAGGCCCTTTGTCGCCGACGTGATCACCGTGGGGGACTCGCCGGACTGATCCACGTCGACGCCGACGACTTTTTTGCCCGCCTGTTCCGCCGCGGCCATAACCGAATTACCGACGGCGCCGCCGCAGGCGAAAATAACCTCAACCCCGTTGTTGTACCAGGAAGCGGCCAGGGTCTGGGCTTCCGGCGAGGCGGCAAAAGCCCCGGTATAATGGTAGTTAACCGTAACCGAACCCGGAGCCAGGCCCAGCTCTTCGGCGGCGTATTCGGCGCCCTGGATAAAGCCGTAGCCGAAGCGGATTACCGCGGGAACGGCCATTCCGCCCACAAAGCCCAGCTTGGTGTTTCCGTCTTTAACGACGGCATAGCCCGCGAGAAAACCGGCCTGATCTTCCGCGTAGGTGATCCCGACCGTGTTTGGCCCGGTCTTGAACTGGGAATAATCGGCGCTGTGGGGATTTCCGTCGACCAGGACAAAATGTACATCGGGATACCGGTCCTGGGCGATAAAGATCGGCGCCTCAAAGAGAAAGCCGGGGGTCACGATAAGTTTGGCGCCGCCCTTGACCGCGAGATCAATGGCCGAAATGTAGGCGTCGTCGCTCTGCTCCGAGGGCTGGTAGTATTTGTGGGAAATACCTTTTTCCTCGGCGTACTTGACAAGCCCTTCCCAGGAACCCTGGTTAAAGGATTTGTCGTCAATGGTTCCAAGGTCCGTAATCAGCGCAAGCTCAAAGGTCTCTCCGGCGGCCGCTTTGTTCGAACCGCCGCAGGCGGCCAGCCAAACCATACACAGGACCAGAACGGCCGCAACACTCTTTTTCATCACTATTTCCTCCATAAAAAACGTTTTTTTTGACTCTACAAGTCCGGGGCCGTATTCCAAAATTTGAAACAGCCTCTATATACAGACTATGGGAAAAAAATAAGCCCGTCAACAACCATAGCCTAAAACCTCATGTTCCCGTACCTAAAAGAACGGCGGAATACCTAAGCCGAATCGGCGGCTATTCAACAAGACCGTATACCGTGTTATACTTGTATTGATGCACATCATCATTGTCGGAGCGGGACTTGTGGGCTTTCAGCTGGCCCGACACCTAATCGAAGAAAAACACAACGTTTCCATTATCGAATCCAACGAAGAACGGGCCAGACATGTGTCGAACCGGCTTGACTGTATGGTCCTTCACGATGAAGGCAACAGCGTTTCCACGCTGGAAGAGGCGGG
>JAIROH010000030.1 GCA_031257595.1 Treponema sp.
TAAAACCTTCGGGCATGTTTATTTTCATCGTGTCGCCTGACTGTTCGATTACATAGAGGCCCGCTTCAAACGCCGCCGCTTTCGCGTCTTCGGGAAACACCGCGCCGGCTATCGCTCCCCGGATCTTCCGCCTGTCGTTCCGCCGGTTTTTGTGTTCCCGCAGGATTTTAAGCCGGTTTTCCTGATGGACAACATCCTTTTCCGTCGGCCGGCTTTTCACTTCTACCGCTATGGAATATTCTCCGTTTTCCAGCAGCAGATCTATTTCCGTCAAAATCTTTTGCCCGGAGCTGTCAAGCAGCCTTACCCGTTCCGCAATCGTGTCGTCAAAATGGTAGCCCAGTTCGTTAAAACGCCTGACGATTCCGGGCGCCACAAGATGTTCCGCCATTTCGCCGAAGCGGTTGTGGAGATCGCCCATCTGTCTGCTTACGCTTTTAACAACCCGCTCCGTTTCCCGGTGGGCCGCCCGCAGTTCCGCCATACCGCGCTCCCATTCTTTCCGGCGCTCTGTTTCCTCCGCTTTAAGCTTCGCGTCAAGTTGAGCCGACTCTGCCCGGATCCGCGCCGCCTCCTCCTCGAACTGCGCTGTTTGCCGAGCCGACTCCTCCCGGAACTGCGCTGTTTGCCGCGCCGACTCTGCCCGGATCCGCGCTGTTTGCCGGGCCGACTCCGCCTGGATCCGCGCCGCCTCCTCCTGGGCCTTCGTAAAAACAGCCCAGAACTCCTCCAACGTAGGTACGTTTTTCATCAATTCCGCCGGCAAGGCCATAATTCGCTCCTTATATTAAAGTATACACAGAAAAGGCTTTAGCGTCAGCATGATTGGACTTGTTCGCAGTAATTCTCAGTTTATGTTCTAAAAACGAAAAAACACCTGTAAAAATTTATCGGGGGGCCTGGCGGATGGAAAGAACATGGGGCCCCTCCCTCATATTCTTTCCATCCGTCACCCCGCGCTACCTTTAACGAGTGTCGTTTTACCTGTAGGAAACCTGAGAATTGTCGCAAAAAAAGGTTAATAGGCCTGTCGTTAATAGGCTTCTTGATCGTAGGCTCAATTTGCGGTATGGTTGATATAGTCCTTTGGGAATCAAGATACGTTCTGAATCCCCGAGGGTAATGTACGTTTGCAGCATTGCCCCCTGCCCAAAGGCTCGGGGCGTTTTGTTTTATTGGGTACTGTGGCCTGTGTCGTGCCCCACGCCGCGCTGCCATTTTCGGGACAGGCCGTGCTCAATGTTTCGCACGCTATTTGCCGGGCGGGGCGTTTTGCTTTACGGGCTGACAGGGGCCTTTGCTGTGCCCCACGCCGCGCTGCCATACCGGGATAAGCCGCGCTCAATGTTTCGCGCGCTGTTTGCCGGGCGGGGCGTTTTGTTTTGTTAGGAGGAAAAAATGAAATATTCAAAAAAAAACCAGGTGTTTTTTGCGTTACAGGCGGCGCTTCTTTTGGCCGCGATTCCGCTTTTTGCCGGACCGGCGCGGGAGAAGCCCTCGTATCCTGCGGTGATAAATATTTCCTATGTAGAGTCGCCTTTCAATCTTCAGATAATGGTGATGAAAGAACGTCGTATGCTGGAAGACGCCTTTGCCGCCAAAGGGATCGAAGTACGCTGGCATGACATCAACTCCGGCGCCGACCAGACCCAGGCCATGGCCGCGGGTTCACTTGACATCGCCTCGGTAATCAATTCCACCTCGGTGATCCTCGCCAACGCCGCGGAAAATCCCGTGGAAATCGCCGCCCTGGTAAGCCGCCCGAAACAGAGCTTCGCCCTGATGGTGAGGGAGGACGGCCCGCGCTCGGTGGCCGAGCTTAAAGGCAAAACCGTCGCCGGCCCCAAAGGTACGGTACTCCACCAAATGCTTATCGCCGCCCTTGTCAAAGAAGGGATGAATGCGGCGGATGTAAATTTTATCCAGATGGGGCTGCCCGAAGCCAGAGCCGCGCTGCTTTCAGGACAAATAGACGGCGCTCTCCAGGCGGCGAGCCTTATTATCAGGGACGAGGAGGCCGGCGCCCGGACGCTGCTTACCGCGGACGGCTATCTGACGCCGCTTCTGTTTACCGCCGTTCGGCCGGCTTTCGCCAAACAGTGGCCGGATCTGCTCAAACTGTACCTGGACACCCAAACCGAAGCCTTCGACTGGATTGCCGTCAACCCCAGGGAAGCCGTCGCAATCGGTTCCCGGTATCAGCAGATTTCCCAGGAAGACGGCATGAAACTGTTCCAGTGGGGCGGCATCGCGTCGGTAATGGACGACGGCGATCTTCCGGCCCTGAAAGCCGATGTGGATTTCCTCTATGAACAGGGGATGATCGATTCCAGGGTAAACCCGGAGGATTTCGTGCTTTCGTCGGCTTACGGCAGATGATAAAGATACCGCGGGCCCGCGAATTTGCGGCCGGGTATCAAACCCCGCGGCGCGTGAAAAAAGGCGGAGCCGGTGAAGGCGGGCCGGACGCGGCAAAAACCGCGGACAGGGCGCGCTTTAAGGCGGCGGACATTTTGCTGTACGCCGCCCTGCCCGCGGGAATCATCGTGCTATGGTGGATTCTTTCCGCGCTGAAGCTTGTAAACCCCTACCTGATTCCCGCTCCGGGGAAAATTTTTTCGGCCGCGGCGCGGCTTCTTGCCGGCGGTGAACTTGCGGGGCATATCAGGATAAGTCTTCTCCGGGTTTGGTCGGGTTACCTTATCAGCGCCGGCGCCGCCCTGCCCCTGGCGCTGATCTTCCACGAAAGCCCCCCGCTGCGGAAAATATTTCACGGGATCTTTGAAACCGTCAGGGCGGTTCCGCCGCTGGCCCTCATCCCCCTTTTGATTCTGTGGTTCGGAATCGGCGAAGCCTCGAAACTTGCCGTAATAGTTCTGGCGACTTTTTTTCCGGTTTTCCTTAACGCGGAAAGCGGTTTTGATTCGATGGACAGCCGCTGGCTGGAACTTTCCCGTTCTCTGGAACTTTCCTTTCCCCGCCACCTCCGT
This sequence comes from Treponema sp., assembly GCA_031257595.1. Classification (GTDB taxonomy): domain Bacteria; phylum Spirochaetota; class Spirochaetia; order Treponematales; family Breznakiellaceae; genus JAIROH01. The sequence goes on from JAIROH010000030.1 coordinate 2,991, forward strand.
TCGGTATTGATACCCGCGGCCCTGCCCCAGATCATCACGGGGATGCGCCTTGGCTTCGGCTATTCCTGGCGGGCGCTTTTGGGGGCGGAGCTTTTCGCGTCGGCGTCGGGCCTCGGTTACCTTATCACGGACGCCCAGGCAATGGCCCGGACGGACAGGGTTTTTGTGGGAATTTTTACGATAGGTCTTTTGGGGGTGATCTTCGACGCCCTGTTCCGTTTTCTTGCGGCCAGGCTCCTCCCCGCCTCCGAAAATTTTTCCTGGGCCGCCCATGAGTGAATCCTCCCTGAATTTTCTCCGCGTGAACGATCTGCGCAAGACGTTTCTGCCGGAAGGAAAAACCGTCCGGGCGCTGGACGGTTTTTCCCTGGACGCCGAAGCGGGATCGTTTACGGCGGTAGTGGGAAAAAGCGGCTGCGGAAAGACGACTTTGCTGAAGTGTATCGCGGGTCTTGAACGGCCCGATTCGGGAACGGTGCGGTTTTACGGAAAGGCCGGCATTGTGTTCCAGGATCCGCGGCTCCTTCCCTGGCTCACGGTCGAAGGCAACCTGGCCCTTGCCCTGCGGGACCGGAACTCTCCCCTCCTGGAAGAAACCCTCGCGCTGGTCGGGCTTGAAGGCTGGGGCGGCGCGTATCCCCGGCAGCTTTCCGGCGGCATGGCCCAGCGGGCAAGTCTCGCGCGCTGTCTGTGCAGAAAGCCCGATCTGCTGCTGCTGGACGAGCCGTTAAGCGCGCTGGATTCCTTTACCCGGCTCCGGCTGCGGAAAGAACTGGAGAGGATCTGCCGCGGACGCACGGTGATTTTGGTTACACACGACATCGAAGAAGCGGTATATTTGGGGGACAGGGTTGTTTTTATGGACAGGGGAAAGATACAATCTGAATTCGCCGTAACGCTTTCCCGGCCCAGGGATTACCGGGACAGGGCTTTTCAGGAGATCTGCGCCGGTATCGACGCGGAGGACATTGGACTTGTTCGACAACCTATTTACTGAACCCTATCGGGTTCGGGTTGTCGAACAAGTCTATTGACGGCGCTGAACAGGATACGGATCAATGACGGACGCTGAAATTCTTCACTACATCACCACGGACGACAGGGCGGAGGCGGAAGCTCTCTACGCCGGGGCCAGGGCCGTGCGGGAAAAGCATTACGGTACGGACGTGTACTTCCGCGGCCTTATCGAATTTACCAGTTACTGCAAAAACAACTGTTTTTACTGCGGCATCCGCCGGGACAACGCCGAAACGCGGCGCTACCGCCTGAGCCGGGAACAGATCCTCGAATGCTGCCGCACCGGAAACGCCCTGGGTTTCAGAACCTTTGTACTCCAGGGTGGGGAAGATCCGTACTATACCGATGAAAAGATGATCGGGATTATCCGGGCAATACGGGCGGAATTCCCGGAACACGCGATTACCCTTTCAATCGGCGAGCGGAGCCGGGAAAGTTACGAAGCGTTTTATGAAGCCGGGGCCGACCGCTACCTGCTCCGGCACGAAACCGCCGACGAGGAACATTACCGGGCGATGCACCCCGCGGAGATGAAACTTTCAAACCGCAAGGAATGTCTCTATACCCTCAGGGAAATCGGCTTCCAGGTGGGGGCCGGTTTTATGGTGGGAACCCCTTTCCAGACCCCGGAATGCCTGCTTGAAGATCTCCGTTTCCTGGAAGACCTCGATCCCCACATGGTCGGCATCGGGCCTTTTATCCCCGCGTCGCATACCCCGTTTGCCGGATACCCCGCCGGCGGCGAGGAACGCACGCTGCGGATGGTGGCCCTTACCCGGCTCCTCCTGCCCCGTACGCTGCTTCCCGCGACCACCGCCCTGGGTACCCTCGCCGGCGACGGCCGTGAAAAGGCCCTCCTTGCCGGGGCCAATGTGGTTATGCCGAACCTGTCGCCGGTCGATGTCCGCAAGCTCTATTCCCTTTATGACAACAAGATCTGTACCGGCGACGAAGCCGCCGAATGTCTGCGCTGCATGTCATTGCGGATAAAAGCCACGGGCTTTTGTCCGTCAATGGTCCGGGGAGATTCCCGGGTCGCTTTTCCCCAGATTCAGACGGTTCCGGTTTAACATCGTACAATACACTCTCCTGCCCTTCCTCTACCGGTAAAAATATGATACTTTTTTGTAAAATATATGCTGTATAGAAAAATAATAATAGCGGTATATGCCGTCCTGTTTCTATGCATAACGGCGGGCTGTAAAGACAGCCCTGCTTCTTTCCATCAGGACGAATATCCTTCATATACCGATTACAGGGACATTCCTGAAATAACCGAAGAGGAAATCAACGCCGTCCAATCCCTTAAAGAACGCTACGGGTCGTTTGTCTACGGGGCGGTTCTGACCACCGAAACCTTTTACAACGAATATGGCGAAATCCGGGGTTACAGCGCCCTGTTATGCGACTGGCTTTCGGAACTGTTTGGCATTCCGTTTACGCCGGTAATTTATGAATGGGACGAGCTTATCGGGGGGCTTAAGGACAACACCGTTGATTTTACCGGTGAGCTGACCGCTACGGCCGAACGGCGAAAAACCCATTTTATGACCGACGCCATAGCGGAGCGTTCGGTCAAATTTATGCGAATCGCGGACAGCCGGCCGCTTTCGAAGACAGGGGCCGAACGTCCCCTCCGCTATGGTTTTCTTGAAGGCGTCGTAACTTCCGGCCTTGTCCTGCCCCATGTTGAAAAAAATACCGAAGTTTTCCTTGTCGGCAATTATGAAACAGCCTATACAATGCTTAAAAACGGAGACATAGACGCTTTCTTTGACGAAGGCGTAGCCGAGGCGGCGTTTGACGTCTATGGCGACGTAACGGCCGAAGATTTTTTTCCGCTGATTCACGGCGCCGTCTCGCTTTCAACCCAAAACCGGTCCCTTGAGCCTGTTATCTCGATAGTGCAAAAAGCCCTGCGGCACGGCGCGGCGCACAGTCTGGCCGAAAAGTACAATGAAGGCCTTGGGGAATATATGCGGCACAAACTTCTTTTGCGGTTAAGTCCGGAAGAAAAGTTGTACATCAAAGAACATTCCCAGGGTATCCCGGTCGCGGCCGAACACGATAATTATCCGGTAAGCTTTTACAATATCCGGGAAAAACAGTGGCAGGGCATCGCGATCGACGTGCTTAAAAAAGCGGAAGAACTTACCGGGCTTTCGTTCCATCTGGTTAACGCCGAAAACGCCGAATGGCCGGAACTGCTGGAAAAGCTTGAAAACGGGGAGGCGGCGCTTATAACCGAACTGATCCGTTCGGAAGGACGGGAAGGCCGTTTTCTTTGGGCAAACAAGCCCTTTACCACCGATCGTTACGCCCTTCTTTCCAAATCCGGCTTCAGGGATTTACAGATCAACGAAATCCGGTTTGTCAAAGTCGGGCTTATCAGGGGAACGGCCTATGCGGAATTGTTTAACAAGTGGTTCCCCGATCATGCAAACACCGTGGAATTTACCGGTCCGGAAAACGCGTTTGCCGCCCTTGAACGGGGAGAAGTGGAAGCGGTTATGGCGACCAGAAATTTGCTTCTTAGTCTGACAAATTACCACGAACAGACAGGCTACAAAACAAATATCGAGTTTAACCAGACTTTTGAATCTTTGTTCGGGTTTAACCGCGGCGAAACTCTCCTGTGTTCCATTATGGATAAATCCCTGAACATTATTGACTGTAACAGCATAGCCGAACGGTGGATCAGAAAAACCTTCGATTACCGCGAAAAGCTGACCCGCTCCCAAACTCCCTGGTTTCTTGGCGCGGCGGGCCTTCTCTTTTGTCTGCTGATACTGTTGGCGGTTGTATTTCGCAGAAACCTCCAGGAAGGAAAACGGCTTGAAAAGATAGTGCGGGATCGTACCGCCGAGCTGGTAAGGCAGGATGAGCTTTTACATGTGGTAAACGATCTTGCCACAATTCTGCTTGCTTCGGACACCGATAAACTGAAACAGGTCCTTGACAGCGGCATTGCAATGGTAGCGCAATGTGTAACGGTTGACCGTGTATACGTCTGGCAAAATGTCACAAAAAACAACTCGCTTTATTACTCCAAGGTATACGAATGGGTAAAATCCGGTGAATCCGGATGGAATTCATCGTTTGAATTTTCCTACGGAGAGACTTTTCCCGAATGGGAAAAAGCACTTTCCCTGGGAAAAAGCATAAACGGCCCCCTTGAATGTTTGGAGGAAAGCGGCCGTCTGCGGCTTGAACCCTATGGGATCAAATCGATCCTGGTTTTGCCGGTATTTTTACAGAAACCCGGCGGGACCGAAGATTATTTCTGGGGTTTTGTAAGCTTTGACGACTGTCACAAAAAACGGTTTTTTCCCAAAGAAGAAGAAAGCATCCTGCGTTCCGGAAGCCTGCTTGTCGTCAACGCGCTCCAGAAAAACGAGTTGTCCCAAAGCCTTGAAAACGCGCTTGAGCAGGCAAAAAGCGCAAACAGCGCAAAGAGTGAATTCCTCGCAAACATGAGCCACGAAATCCGAACGCCGATGAACGCCATCATCGGCATGACTTCCATCGGCAGGGCGTCCGGAGAAATGGAACGAAAGGATTACTGCCTGACAAAGATCGAAGAAGCTTCAAATCATCTTTTGGGAATTATTAACGACATCCTGGATATGTCAAAAATAGAAGCAAACAAATTTGAACTTTCTCCGGTGGAATTCAATTTTGAAAAAACGCTTAAACAGGTGGTTAATGTCATCAACTTCCGGGTAAACGAAAAGCGGCAGCGTCTTTCCGTTCATATTGACGGATCGATTCCTCCCGTGCTGATAGGGGACGATCAAAGGCTTGCCCAGGTGATAACGAATCTTTTGGGGAACGCGGTCAAATTTACGCCGGAAAGGGGAACCATCGGCATCGACACGCGTCTTGTAAAAGAAGAAGAAGGTCTTTGCACGATTCAAATAGACGTAAGCGATACAGGAATAGGCATAAGCGGGGAACAGCAGAAAAAACTTTTTAATTCTTTTCAGCAGGCGGAAAGCAGTACCTCACGCCAGTTCGGAGGGACCGGGCTTGGCCTTGCCATTTCCAGGCGTATTGTGGAAATGATGGGCGGAGACATCTGGGTTGAATCGGAGCCGGGTAAAGGTTCAACGTTCGCCTTTACGATTAAAGCCGCCAGGGGCTCCGGCAAAAAGAACAGCCTGCCGGTCGAAGCGGTTCTCCGTTCCATGAAGATCCTCGTGGCGGACAGTGACCCGGGTGTACGGGATTGTTTTGCCGAAACAGCCCGAAGCGCCGGTATTGGCTGTACCTTTTGGGACGGGCCGGATGCTTTCGGCCCTGATGAAAATTACGACCTTTATTTTGTGGATTGGAAAACAGGCGGACGGAAACTTACCGGAAAAATACAAAAACGGAACCCTGAAAGTTTTATTGTGGCAATGCTTTCCGTATCCGAATGGACCACGGAAGAAGAGGAGGCAAGAAAGGCCGGAATAAGCAGATTCCTCACCAAGCCGATCTTTCCTTCTTCGATTATCGATATGGTCAACGAGTATCTGGGGATACATAGTTTTACCGAAACCAGGAAAGACCCGCAGGTAAACAGTTTCAAAAACCGCCGGATACTGCTTGCCGAAGACGTGGAAATAAACCAGGAAATTGTGCAAAGCCTGCTGGAACCGACCGGCATTACGATCGACTGCGCCGGGAACGGCGCGGCGGCAGTCAGGATGTTTTGTGAGAATCCGGAAAAATACGACATGATCTTTATGGACGTACAGATGCCGGAAATGGACGGCTATGAAGCGGCCCGCCGTATCCGCGCCTTTGAAGCGGAACGCTTTTTAACGCGGGAAACCCCGGCCGCACAACTATCGGAATCTCCAAAGGGGATTCCGATAGTTGCCATGACCGCCAATGTTTTCAGGGAAGACATCGAAAAGTGTCTTGCCGCCGGAATGAATGACCACATAGGCAAACCTCTTGACCTCGAAGCCGTATTGGTGAAACTGCGTAAATATTTGCCCTAAGAATCCACAAGCGACTTGATCCGCCGGATCGAAACGGCGCGGCCGGAACTGTCGGCTTCGATAAAAACCCCCTGGATCTCGGGTTTTTCCCAGGCTTCCCTGGTCCAGTCCGGTATGCCGCTAAGGTATTCGCGGATCCGGCTGGCTGTTTCCGCGCCGCCTACGGATTCCGCGCTGCCGGTACGGCCGGCGTCGCAGATAACCGCCGTCCCCTTAAGCAGCTGTTCGTCCGTGGTCTGCACCCGGTTGTGGGAACCGATGACCGCGGTACAAAGCCCTTTTGCCGCCGCGAAAAAAGTCCGCTTTTCGCCGGAAGCCCAGGCGTGAAAATCGACAATTACGTACGGGGTTTCTTTGCGGAGCCGTTCCAGGAGAGGCTGAAAAACGGCAAAAGGGCTTGACGGATTCAGCCGGCCGGAATCATTCTGGCCAAGAAGTACGGCAACGGCGACCTTTACGTCTTTTGCCTTAAAGAGCCGTTCACCCGAACCGGGCGAAGCGGGATTAAGGTTATAGGGCCGGAGTACGTAAGGGATTTTTCCGATATTTTCCACAAGATCTTTTTTGTAAAAACAGCAGTCCCCGGTGGTAATAACGTCCGCGCCAAGTTTGCGGATATACGCCGCGTGGTTCCGGCCCAGACCGCCGCCGCCCGTAGCGCCGTTGGCGCAGACAATGACAAAGTCGGGCCGGAGCGTTTCTTTAAGCGCGGGAAGGCCTTTTTTTAGAGCGTAAATGCCCGCCTTGCCGACAAGTTCAGCTATATAGAGTATCTTCACATCCGCGTCATCTACAAAGAAGAAATGCGGGAAAAGGCATTGCCGTTTAAGCCGGAAAGGCTTCTTTCAAATTCCGCCGCCGCCTGGTAATCCTTGAGCTCCCGGCAGGTGTCACGCAGGTTGCGGATCGCTTCCTCGTACAGGGGAACCAGGGAAACCGCTTCTTCAAAACAATGGCGGGCCGTTTCGTAGCAGCCCTGGGTAAAATAAAGTACCCCCAGGTTATTCCAGGTCTTGGGCGACCGCTCATTGCGCATCAGGGCGGACTGATAGTTTTCCTCGGCAAGATCAAACTGTTCCGTTTCGTAGTAGATAAGCCCCATAGACATCCAGGCTTCGTCAAGATCGTCGTCGATACAAAGGGCATGCTGGAAACTGTCGAGCGCTTCTTCATAATCCCCGGTATGCTGCTGGGCAATACCAAGATTAAGCCACAACCAGGGGTTTTCGGGTTCTATTACCAACGCCCGCCGAAAAAGGGGTATAGCTTCGTTAGGCCGGTTTGCTTCGGTTAACGCGATACCGGAATTGTTTAAAAAATCCGCTGTTTCCATTTCCCCCCGCCAATTTTACGTTCAGCCAAGACCCCGCAAAACCGCGTTTCCGGGAAAAAGTTCAAAAATTGACATTTTGGAACCGGCCGACTGTATTAAGTATACAGCTTTTTGGTGAATTATTCCAGCTTTTAGTTTCCTTTACGTTAAATTCAGCCTGTGAAGAAATCCCCGCAGGGACACATAGTTACTTTCGCCTGAAAAAACGCCTTTTTGGAAATAACGGACATAGGGAATTTCCCTGTTGTTGTAGGTATTTTCCTTAAATTCCATGAATCCATCAAAAAAAGCTTCGGTATCGTATTCAATATAGAGGATCGTAATACCGTCCCCGGCTTTTTCCACATCCGAAAGGTAGTTCTTCATGGCCTTCCACTGGGGACACCAGCTTTGGGTCAATATGAGGGCGCCCGTTCCCTCAAACGGTTCAAACGCGCCCTTTTCCATCGCGTCCCGGCACTCCATCTCCGTCAATTTGCGTACCATAGGTTAAACACTATGATATTTCACCGGAAAATGCTATAATTACGGTGATACTTAAAATACGGGGTCTGTAGTGAAGGATATAAGCGAATACACCGAATCCACCTCTGAGCATGAATTCTTTTCTTTTCTTTACGATAAGCTTATAACCAAGGAAATAAATACGTTCGCGGCCCTTAAAGCCTTTGCGGCTCCGGTTTTAAAGGACAAACGTACCCATCCGGTAATAATGCGTTGTTTTGAGCTTATCCGGAAGCTTAACTGGGGCTTTTTTTCCGGCATGAGCTGTAAAACCCACAAACGGCTTTGGCAGGAACTGGTCGTCCCGGATCAGCATTTTCCCGAAGCGGGAAATCTAAAAGACACGCTGCAAACGTCCACGATTTATGTCGCAATGCTCGATATTCACGGCTATACCCAATTTTGCATGGATTCCAAAAACAACCCCAACAGGATGCTGGTACTGGACTGGGCGATCAACAACGACATACGCCGTATTTCCGATCAATGCCAGGCGGTAAGCCAGCGGGAGCGGGGGGACGAGATAGTTGTCGTCGCCGCCAGGGCCACAGACGCCCTGACGGTAACTCTGGGAATCATCGACTATTTCGGCAAGACGAATGTGGTGGACGATCCGGATATCCCCACCCGGCGTTCGGGCAAAGCCGCCGACGCCGACATGCCGATCTTTAAAATATCCGGCGGCATAACCGGCGGGGATAAAAGCCCCCTTATCATTACCCAAAAGGGAAACCTTGCCGGCTTTCTTCTTAATTCGGGCGCGAGGCTCCAGATTAGGGCCAACGAACTTTCCCCCAAGGAAAACCGGGTTATGGTTACCAAACAGGTTCAGATGAACTATGCAAAGGAAAATCAGGTCGACAAATGCGCCCTCTTCCGGAACAACGCGGTTTATTTTCTTGATACGGGGCTTATCTATTTTAAGGGAGTGCGCATCCCCACCTGCGAGGTGGTGTTCAGGGAAAGCGAACGCTACAAGGAACAGTTCAGCGAAGAACTCACGCGGCTTTTCGGATCTATACGGGAGTCCCTGTGGGAACAGCGCATATTTATCGATCTTATGGACCTTATCGCCAAAGTCGCGGCGGTTATGAAACTTTTTTCCGTTACGTTAAGCAAACCGGTAAACGGTATGCAGGTAATTACCAACGATTCCATAACGCAGCTTTGCAGGATCGGTATACGGGCCTATACCCAGGACGAAGACTACACGCTTGCCGTCCAGCTTCTTAAAGATTTTATCACCATCATAGAGCTTATCCCCGGTTTCGACAGACTGATTCTCGATTACGTGAGCGGCATCGCCGAAAAGTACGAAGAGATCCTTGCCAAATACAATAAAACCATAGATCGGGAGATCGACGAACGCGCCGGTCAAATATTCCAGGGCAGCCACTTGAAGGCGTACCAGGCGGCAAAAAACGCCGTGGTAATTTTCGAAAAGCTCAAAGTTATCGGCCGCAAAAGCCCGTCAATAACCAAAAAGAAAGCCCTGTGGTTTAAATTGATTCAGCAGAACAAAGAACAGATGGAGTTTACCCTTTATTCGGGAAAAAAATAGCCCCGGCAGATGTTTTCCATTCCCTGAGCCTAAAGCCTTCGGGCACGGAAGAATCGCCCGGAATGTTTTATCTAAAAAAGCCGTCCCGCTATTGCCGGGATTGAAATAATGTTACCTACCATGCCGCCGATGGACGAAAGCAGAAATACCAGAAGAGCCCTGGTAATGCGGTTCCCGTAAATACCTTTGAGGCTTCCGATGTCTTCGTTTATCGAAGAAGCGTCCCTGACGCGGGGCTTGCGGATTGTCGCCTCGGTAAGGCCCGCAAAAAGGCCGACGCCGACAAACGGATTAACCGTGGCGATTGGGGCTCCGACAAACGACACCAGTA
>JAIROH010000090.1 GCA_031257595.1 Treponema sp.
CAGTTTATGTTCTGAAAACGAAAAGACGCCTTTAAAAATGTATCGGGGGGCCTGGCGGCTGGAAAAACACGGGGCCCCTCCCCCATGTTCTTTCCACCGCCACCCCGCGCCGCCTTTAATGGGCGTCTTTTCGCTTTTATGATACGTGAGAATTGCTGCAAAAAGTAAGAAAATTCCTATGCGTTTATCCTGGTAAAAACGGGGTTTTGTTTGTATTTGCGCGGGAAAAAAGCGCCTGGTGGATATTTTTATGAATACCGGTTATAGTAAACACATGAGCGATAGTCCCGACAACGAACCGGACAAAGACAAACAAGATCCCGGCTTTCCTTTTCCTTTTAACACTCCCAAAGGCCCCAAGCGCCCTCCGGGCATCTGGAGATTTTCCATCGTCTATGTGTTGGTCCTTCTGGCGGGAATGAGCGTGTTTAATTCGTTTTTGGCCGGCAAATCCAATACAACCGTCGATTTTTCCGAATTCAAAAGCAAAATCGTCTCCGGAGAAATAAAGCGGGTGGAGCTTTCCGATGCGTACTTTACCGGTTATACCACCGAAAAAAAAACCCTTCCGCGGAATTTTTTCCCGTTTGCCCTGCCCGGCATAAGCGCGAATCCGGCGCAGGCCGGCAGGCAAAACGAAACGGTTGAAGAACTCCCCGTATACCGGACTGTTGCGATAGGCGATCCCGACATCATTAAATTGATGGATGAACACAAGATAGCGTATTACGCGGTTTCCCAGCAGGGCGGGGCAATCCTCAACGCCGTTTTAAGCTGGGTTTTGCCGATTGTGCTGCTCATAATTGTCTGGCGTTTTGTGATGAAGCGGATGGGCGGAAACGTTCTTTCCGTCGGGCAAAACAAGGCGGTGATCATAGCGGAAGGGGATATCGTTACCCGTTTCAAAGACGTAGCCGGGGTTGACGAAGCCAAGGAAGAGCTTATGGAAGTCGTAGACTTCCTCAAGAGCCCCGCCAAATACACGGCGATAGGCGGAAAGATCCCCAAGGGGGTGCTCCTGGTCGGGCCGCCCGGAACGGGAAAGACCCTTATGGCGCGGGCCGTCGCGGGCGAAGCGGGGGCGCCGTTTTTCAGGATGAGCGGCGCCGACTTTGTGGAAATGTTTGTCGGCGTGGGCGCCGCCAGGGTGCGGGATCTGTTCAAGCAGGCCAGGGACAAGGCGCCGTGTATCATCTTTATTGATGAGCTTGACGCAATCGGCAAAAGCAGGATCAACAGTATCTCCGGCGGCAACGACGAGCGCGAACAGACGCTGAATCAGCTGCTGGTCGAAATGGACGGATTTGACGGCACGTCGGGGCTGATCATCGTCGCCGCCACGAACAGGCCGGACGTGCTTGATCCGGCCCTGCTCAGGCCCGGCCGTTTCGACCGCCAGGTTCTCGTGGACAGGCCGGATCTTGCCGGCAGGGAAGCGATTCTGCGGATACACTCAAAAGCGGTAAAGCTCGGCGACACCGTAGACCTGGCGGCCATTGCCCGTTCCACGTCGGGTTTTGTCGGCGCCGATCTCGCGAACATCGTCAACGAATCCGCGCTGCTTGCCGTCCGGGCCGGCAGAAAGCTTGTCGAACAGCAGGATTTTTTCGAGGCCATCGAAAAAACCGTCGCCGGGCTTCAGAAAAAAACCCGTGTCCTCAAACCCAAGGAACGCAGGCTTACGGCGTATCATGAAGCCGGCCATGCCCTCGTGGCGGCCTTTACCCCCAATTCGGATCCGGTTCAAAAAATTTCAATTATTCCCAGGGGATTCGCCCTTGGCTATACCCTGCAAATGCCCGTTGAAGACCGCTACACCATAACCCAGTCGGATCTTCTGGGAAAGATCGACGTACTTCTCGGCGGGCGCATTGCCGAAGAAATGGTCTCCGGTGAATACTCAACCGGCGCGGCCAGCGATTTGACCAAGGCAACCGATATTGCCCGTAAGATGATCACCGATTACGGCATGAGTGAACGTTTCCGCAACGTGGCCCTGACATCGCGGGGAGCGGGCATGACAAGTCAGGTGGAGCCGATGTTCCAGCGGGAATATGCCGAAAGTACCCAGCAGTATGTGGATGAGGAAATCGCCCGGATTGTCGAGAGCGAGTACGTGAAGTCCAAAAACATTCTGGAAAAAAACAGGGCTGTTCTGGATACGGTAGCCCAGGTGCTGCTTGAAAAAGAAACCATTGACGCGAAGGAATTCAACGCCCTTGTACAGGCAGAGGCCGCGGAAGTGTTATGATTCCCGACACTCCGTTTTTCGGACAGAGCCGGCAGGATCAAAAAGAATACGCCTTTTCCCTTATAACCCAGATAAAGCTGAATGAAAAGCTCGCCGCCGAATGTGAAGCCGATGCCGAAAAGTGGACGAAGCGGGCCGCCCTGGCCCGCGGCCGGAACGGGGTTCATGCCGGCGAAACCCCGGCCGCGGGGGATGCCGCGAACGGGGCTTTGGCAGTCGAAGCCGAAGCGCGGGCAGAGGCCGCGCGGAGCAGGGCGGCTGCCCTGAACGCGGAAAACGCGGAACTTAAAGCCCAGGCGGAACAGGCGATTCGTTCACTTCCGGCCCTGGCGGCCAGGGAACGTTCCGTGGATCCGGACCTTCTTTTACAGGAACTT
>JAIROH010000107.1 GCA_031257595.1 Treponema sp.
CCCGCCGTATCGACAAGGTCCACAACCACATCGGGATAACCGGTGGAACGGAAAAACACGCGGTTGTCGGAACGGGGAACAGCCACGGCGGCCTGGTCAAGCTGAATCGAGGCCGCCAGTACCCGGCCGTGGTTGTGGTCGGTATGATTGCCTCCAAGCTCGGTTCTTCCCGCGGCGGTAAAAAGCCGCAAATCGCCGGAGGTTTCGGGAAACGCGGAACGGGGAAACGGGTTTTCCGAGAGCATTTCTTCGATAAGCGCGGCATAACGTTTTTTTCCGGTTTCGGCGTTTCCGCTCCCGTAGAGCTTTTCAAACAACGGCAGTGAAGACCGCCCGGCGATTTTTTGTAACAGTTCTTTTCCGGTCATAATGAGCAGTATATCAGATTTTCGGGGTGTCAGTCACCTTTATTGGTTTGTTGCCGCCCTGTTTTTTTAGTATATTTATATTAAGCGAGCCGGTTGAAACCGGTTCTATTTAAAAAAAACAGATAGAGAAAAGGCGGTATTGTCGGATTAGGCAATCATCCGCGATCCCCCGGTAATTGCCGGCATCCCAAAACCGCCCCGGATAAAGTTTTTTGGTTTTGAAAATTTCGAACTTAAGCCCCTCTGTCTGTACAGAGGAGTAGCTTATTATGAAAAAAATCACGTTTGCCTTTCTTTTGTGTTTTTGCATCGTCATTGCCGGTTATGCCGGTTCCGAAGCCGTCGAAGCGCCTGCCGCACCGCCACCCGCCGCACAGGGAAATGACGAGACAGAAGATGTGCCGGTAGAACCGGTCAATTTTCAGTTTGTCCCCGGGCTGGGCACCGCCGGTGTTAACCACAAGGCGACCAATTATGTACTGTTTGGTATGCTGAGCGCCATCGGACACAATCTCCGGGGTTTCGGCCTTAGCGGGATTAGTTTGATCAACACCGGTTATGTCGCCGGATTTCAAAGTTCGGGGCTTTTTAATATCGTTTCCCGGGATATGACCGGTCTTCAAATGGCGGGACTTTTCAACCGGGTTCGGGAAGACATGCGGGGTGTGCAAGCCTCCGGTATTTTCAACATTATCGAAGGTTCCGGGACCGGTCTTCAAACTTCGGGGGTTTTTAACTGGACGGGAGAGTCGTTCCGGGGCCTGCAAATGGGACTTGTTAACTACGATGGCGGGGACGATGGCCTGGGTATGAGGATAGGACTTGTTAATGTCTCAAAGAGTGAAAATGTCATTCCGATTGGACTGGTAAACATCGTGAAGAACGGCATTATGCATCCCGCGGTCTGGTATGATGATTTAGGTTTTGTTAACCTGAGTTTGAAATCCGGCTCACGATACTTCTATTCGATCCTGGGTCTGGGCGTACACAACAGTCTGTTTTTTGACGACGACCCCATGTTTGTAACCCGCACCGGTATCGGCGCCGAACTACCGCTGGACAGGTTTTTTCTCGATTTTGATCTTACCGCCGGACATATCTTTTCCAATTTTTCCTGGACTGAAAATAACGCTTTCATCGCCCAGGCCCGTCTTTCGGCAGGATACAAAATTTTCAAACATCTTGGGATTTTTGTCGGAGTTTCGTACGATTACATTATATCTCCCCGTAACGGGTCCCTGAAGCCGGGGAAAGATTTTGGATTTTCCGCCCTTGCCTGGAGCAGCGGCCGAAATACCCATAAAATCGGGTTTTTCGGGGGCGTTCAGTTTTAGGCCGGTACAGTGCCTGTACCAGGGATCGCCTGACGCTTTTTGCCTTTAGGGCAACGCTGATTAACTTGACGCTTCGCCAACGCAGTTGGCGTCCAACTGCGTTGGCGCATCAGCGTTGCCCTATTATTTTTCTCGTTTTCCTGAGAAAAACTGCGAAAAATCCACATTAAAGTAGCACTGATTTATTCTCGATTGAATAAATCAGTGCTTCCTTAGAAGGCGATGGTAATCTCCTTTCAGGGGCGTCCGCTATCCCCCTGCTGAGGTGTCATGCTATATTCTTCATAGTCATATTTTAAACCTTCATAACCCAGATTCTTGTATTTTTCGTATATTCGCAATCCGTATCCAAGGGTATCCTTGATATCCTCATCGTGGCACTTCTATTGAGTTAAAACGGGTAAACAATAAAGATTTAGCTTCAGGATTTTCAAGAAAAACCAATCGCGTTATATGATGGGGTGACAGTCACCTTTTTTACCCAGTATATGCCGGTGTTTGTCTTCTGTCAAACGGATCGGAACATAGACCGAGAATTGCTGGCTGTGTGTACCGTTTCATTGTTGTACGCCGTGATTCTGTGGTATACTTTCCCCCTATGGAAACGAATCTTTATTCCCTTGGCGCCGCGGAAGAGGTTACCGGCTCGAAACACGTGCTGGAAGTCGACGGGAAAAGCTACATGGTGGATTGCGGGGCTTTCCAGGGTTCCAGGGCGGAAGCGGACAAAAAAAACAGAAATACCGGCATAGAAACCGACCGCATAGAAGGGGTTGTCGTAACCCACGGTCATTTTGATCACTGCGGCATGCTTCCCCTGCTCTCGAAAAAAGGGTACCGGGGAAACATCTACGCCACTCCCGCCACACGGGATATTGCCAGCCTGGTAATGATGGATTCGGCCAATATCCAGGCCCGTGACGCCGAGTATCTGAGAAAACAGGCGAGAAAGAAAGGTGAAAAGTTCGAGTGGGAGCCGATCTACACCGAAAAGGACGCGATTGAAGTTACCGGGCAAATTATCGGCGTTTCCTACCGGCGGCCTTTCTACGTGGGCGACGGCGTACAGTGCGAATTTTACGATGCGGGCCATATTCTCGGTTCGGCAATGGCTTCCATAACGATCAAAAAAGACGGCAAAGAACGGAACGTGCTGTTTTCAGGCGACCTTGGTCGCAAAGACAAGCCCATTATCCGCGATCCCGAAAGGCCGCCGGCCCCGGATTACCTGGTCATCGAAAGTACCTACGGGGACAGGCTGCATGACAAGACCGACGATGCCCTGGAAAAGCTTGCCGGAATCGCGAAACGTACCGTGGCAAACAGGGGAAAGATCATCATTCCTTCGTTTGCCATCGAGAGAACCCAGGAACTGGTATACTATTTTCACCTGCTTGTAGACGAAGGTGTAATTCCGGCAATTCCCATCTACGTGGATTCTCCGATGGCGACTAACGCCACGACGATTTTCCAGGTTCACCCCGAATGTTACGATGACGAGATCCACGAAGCGTTTATCAAACATCACAAAAACCCTTTCGGCTTTAACAGCCTTCACTTTACCACAAGCG
This sequence comes from Treponema sp., assembly GCA_031257595.1. Taxonomy (GTDB): domain Bacteria; phylum Spirochaetota; class Spirochaetia; order Treponematales; family Breznakiellaceae; genus JAIROH01. The sequence continues at coordinate 3,274 of JAIROH010000107.1, forward strand.
TGGACGAGTCCAAGGCCCTCAACGACGTCAAAGGTCCGGTGATCATTATCAGCGCCGACGGCATGTGCGAAGCGGGGCGCATTCAACATCACCTTATTCACAATATTTCCGATCCCAATACAACCATACTTATTGTGGGATTTATGGCGGCAAACACCCTGGGCAGGCGTATTCAAAACAAAGAAAACGAAGTAAAGATCCACGGCATGTGGCTAAAACGCAAAGCCCAGGTGGAAGCCATTAACGCCTTCAGCGCCCACGCGGACTATGGCGAAGCCGGCCGGTGGATCGAGAGCCTGGATCTGTCCCGGCTTAAAAAGATCTTTCTTGTTCACGGGGAACCCAAGGCCCAGGCGGTTTTCAGGAAATATCTTGAAGACAAAGGCTATCCGGAACCGGTAATCGTCAAATACGGGGAAACCTACAGTCTGGAATGACGTACATTACCGGCTTTCATGCCATTGAAGAACATATCAAGGCGGGCGCTTCGGGACCCCTTTTGGTAGCCAGGCCGGGGCCTCGGGCGCGGGAACTGGTGAATCTCGCGGTGTCCCGTAAAATCCGCGTAGACCAGGTGGGAACCGCCGACCTTGACCGCCTGGCTCCGGGACACCGCGGAGTGGCGCTTGAAACCGCCGGCCGTCCGGAGTCCCCTTCTCCCGTTACCGTGGAAGATTTTCTCGTGAAGCTGGACGACAGGCCCGACGCGCTTGTGATGATCCTTGACGAGATAACCGATCCCCACAACTACGGCGCGGTACTCCGTTCCTGCGATCAGTTCGGGGTGGATCTTGTTATCAACAGAAGACGGCGCAGCGCGAAA
>JAIROH010000120.1 GCA_031257595.1 Treponema sp.
TATGGAAAGCGGAAAGATCTACGCCCTTGTCGGGGCCAACGGCGCGGGAAAATCGACGTTGATGAAAGTGTTGTCGGGAGTTAACAGCCACTATACCGGACAGGTTTTTATAAACGGAAGCGAAGTGGAAATCCGTTCTCCCAAAGCCGCCAAGGATCTGGGCATTGAGATAGTTTACCAGGAAGTAGACGTAGCCCTTACCCCAACCCTTTCCGTGGCGGAAAACATCATGACCAATGTCCTGGTCAACAAAATGGGGAAGAAACAATTTGTTAACTGGAACAGTATACGCTCTTCCGCCAAAGAAGCCCTGGCGCGGCTTGGGGTAGATATAGATGTACGCAGGCCTATTTCCGATTTAAGCCTTGCGGAAAAACAGATGGTGCTTTTGGCAAGCGCCGCCCGGGAACGCTGCAAGTTTCTTGTCCTGGACGAGCCCACCGCCCCTCTTTCCAATACGGAAACGGAGAACCTGTTCAAGGTGGTGCGTTTCCTGGCAAAAGAAGAAAACGTGGGGATTGTTTTTATTTCCCACCGTCTGCCGGAGCTTTTTGAAATTTGCGAACATATCACGATCATGAGGGACGCCCAGGTGGTAAAGGACATGGACATTACCCCGGATCTTTCCGTCAAACAGATCGTTGAGTATATGCTGGGCCGTAAATTCGACGAGGTCTATGAAAAGAAAACCGTTCCCATAGGGGACGTGCTTTTGGAACTTGACAATCTCAGCGAGGCGGAAGGACGGATCAAAAGCATAAGCCTCGAGGTGCGAAGCGGCGAGATTGTCGGAATTGCCGGATTGGTCGGCGCGGGGAAGACCGAGCTTTGTAAAACCATATTCGGCGCATACCGGAGTTCTTCGGGAGAAGTCAAATTAAGGGGCCTGAATGTTACCCCCCGCTCTCCTTCGCAGGCGGTCAAGCGGCGCCTTGCCCTGGTACCCGAAGAGCGGCGCAAGGAGGGAGTCATCGTTGTCGATCCGGTATACGCCAATATTACGCTTTCGGCCCTCCAAAAGTTTCTCAACATCGTCCGCTTTGTGGTCAAGCGCCGTCAGCTTTCCGTTACCGGCGGAATAATCCGGGAACTGGGAATCAGGACCCCCTCGGAAAGCCAGATACTTGCCAATCTTTCAGGCGGCAACCAGCAAAAGGTCGTTGTCGGAAAATGGCTTGTCGCCGACGCCGACGTGTACATTTTTGATGAGCCCACCAAGGGGGTGGACGTGGGGGCCAAACGGGATATCTTCAAACTAATCGAAGATCTTGCCGCCCAGGGTAAAGGGGTGATTTACGCATCCTGCGAATTTTCCGAAATTATGGCGATTGCCGACAGGGCCTATGTTATGTTTGACGGCGGGATTGTCAAGGAAGTCCGGGTCTCGCAGTCCAATGAAAAAGAACTGCTCTATTACTCAACCGGAGGTAACTGAAAATGAGCGCCAAAACCGCAAAACGGGATATCGCAAACACGGTAATTGATTTTATCGCAAGATGGGGCGTCCTTTTAACCATAGTTATATTGCTTGTTGTATTTTCGGCGTCGATGCCGTTCTTTAGAACCGTTTCCAACATGATTACGATTATCCGGGCGGTTTGTATTGTTACGATTGTCGCGATAGGGATGACCTTCGCCCTTACCGTAAACGGCATCGATCTTTCGGTCGGCTCGGCCGCCACAATGTCCAACACGGTCTGCATGACGTTCTTTATCTGGTTTTCGATGGGGACAACGATACCGGGGACGCTGCTGGCGATACTCCTTACGCTTGTCATTTCCCTGTCGATCGCCGCGATAAACGGGTTCCTTATCGTTAAACTCAAAATCTTCGATATGCTGGCTACGCTTGCCACGATGTTCATGTTTGAGGGCGTCGCGATGACCTACGCCGGCGGCGGGGCCATAAACGAACGCATGGTAAAACCCGACGGGGCTACCGCAACCGGAACGGTGCCGGTGTTTCTGCGGACGATGGGACGCGAGCCGTGGATCATCATCATTATGCTGGTTCTGGTCGTATTGGCTTTTCTTTTCCTCACCTACACCAAGCACGGCCGTTATATGTACGCCGTGGGCTCCAATATCGAGGCGGCCCGGCTTTCCGGCATCAACGTTCAAAAGTACCGGATCGTGGCCTATATCTTTAGCGCGATTCTTGCGTCGATAGGCGGCATTCTTGTAGGCGCCCGCGTGGGAAACGCCCAGATAAATTCCGGCTCACCCTACCTTATGGGGGCGGTCGCCGCGGCCCACATAGGCATATCGGTCGCCGGCATAGGGCGGCCCAACGCGTTCGGTACGCTTGCCGGGGCCTTCCTTATCGGCGTTCTGGAAAACGGCCTTATCATGGCATCGGTGCCCTATTACACGGTCAACATTTTCAAGGGCCTGGTTCTCGCGATCGCCCTGGCCCTGAATTCGATACGAAAAAAATAACTCAAGGGGGATACAATGTCACGTTTTAACAGTTATTTTTTGATGAAAGAAGGGGATATTCCCGACTATGTGCGCTTTGAGCTTCCCGGTTATTTTGACGGCGGGGCAAACCTGAGCGTCAAGGAAATCGGCGACGGCAATCTTAACTATGTGTTCCGGGTTGTGGACGAGGGAAGCGGAAAATCGATCATCGTCAAACAGGCCGGGGAACAGCTTCGTATTTCCGCCGAAATGCACATCTCCACGGATCGTAACCGCATTGAATCGGAAATACTTTTGCTCCAGGACAAGTACGCTCCGGGCCTTGTTCCCAAAATTTTCAAATACGACACGGTGATGTGCGCCTGTCTTATGGAGGATCTGTCGGATCACAGGCTTATGCGCTATGCCCTGATGGAGCATAAAACCTTTCCGCGTTTTGCCGACGACGTTACGACATACATGGTGAATACCCTCCTCAATACGACCGACGTGGTGATGGAACACAAGGCCAAAAAAGAGCTGGTAAAAAGTTTTATCAATCCTGAGCTTTGTGAAATTACCGAAGACCTCATATACACGGAACCGTACAACGACGCCAAGGGCCGGAACATCGTTACACCGGAAAACCTTGAGTTTGTCAAAAAGGAGCTTTATGGCGACAAGGCCCTTCATCTCGAAATCGCCAAGTTGAAATTCGATTTTATGAACAACGCCCAGGCGCTGCTTCACGGGGATCTGCATACCGGTTCGATCTTTGTAAAACAGGATTCCACAAAGATATTCGATCCCGAGTTCGCGTTTTACGGCCCCATGGGTTACGACATAGGCAACGTGATCGCCAACCTCTTTTTTGCCTGGGATAACGGTGACGCTACCGGAGACGGCGTTTTTTGCGACTGGACCCTTAAAACCGCGGCGGAAGTTATCGACCTTTTCAGGGAAAAATTTCTCGCCTGTTACGCGAAAAAGGTTACCGACATCATGGCAAAGACCGAAGGTTTTGCCGAATACTACCTTGCTACGATTATCGCCGACACCGCCGCGGGGGCAGGTACGGAACTGGTCCGCCGTACCGTAGGCATGGCCCAGGTCAAGGACGTGACCACGATCGCCGACAGGGCCAAGCGGGTACGGGCCGAGCGGATCAACATACTCTGCGCCAAAGACCTTATCATGAACAGGGCCGCCTTTAAAACAGGAGACGACTTTGTCTCCGCTTTCCGCAGGGCCGTCAAAGCCGTAGACGCGGTTGAATGAAGGGAGTATAAACATGGCTGAAAACATACTGTCGATTGACACCGTCGCGCTGGACGAGGAAAAAAAAGCCCTCAAGATAATCGATCAGACCAAACTTCCCGGTACGGTAGAGATCCTCTATCTGACAAAACAGGAAGACATTTTCGAGGCGATCTACCTGCTCCGGGTTCGGGGGGCACCGGCGATCGGGGTCGCCGCGGCCATCGGCATATACCTGGCCGCGCTGGAAATTGACGACGACGATTACGACGGCTTTTACGCGAAATTCAAAAAAGCCAGGGATTACCTTGATTCTTCGCGGCCCACGGCGGTTAATCTTTCCTGGGCCTTAAACCGGATGGAAAAAGTCGTGCTGGATCACAAAGGAGCTTCTCCGGCAAAGATCAGGGAACTGCTCCACGACGAGGCGGTGAAAATCCGGGACGAGGACGTGTGGGTCTGCAAATCCATCGGGGAATACGGCCTGGGCCTTATCAAAGACGGCGACGGGATCCTTACCCACTGTAACGCCGGCCAGCTTGCCACGGTAAAATACGGTACGGCCCTGGCTCCGATACACCTGGGCCGGGAGCGGGGCATGAACTTCAGGGTGTTCTGCGACGAAACCCGGCCCCTGCTCCAGGGCGCCCGGCTTTCATCCTTTGAAATGGTCAGCGCCGGCGTGGACACGACGGTGATCTGCGACAACATGGCAAGCCAGGTTATGAAAAACCTCTGGGTAAAGGCCTGTTTTGTCGGCTGTGACCGGGTAGCGGCCAACGGGGACGCGGCCAACAAGATCGGTACCTCCGGCGTGGCGATCCTCGCAAAACATTATCGTATCCCGTTTTATGTCTGCGCTCCCACCTCGACGATCGACATGTCGATCAGGGAGGGAAAGGACATTGTGATTGAGGAACGGAAGGGCGAAGAGGTAACCGAGATGTGGTACAAGGAACGCATGGCGCCGCGGGGCGTCAAGGTGTTTAATCCCGCGTTTGACGTAACGGATAACGATCTGATTACCGGGATCGTAACCGAATACGGCATTGCCCGCGCTCCGTATACGGAAAGCCTCAGGAAGATCTTTGAAGAAAAAGCGAAAGCGGGGAAATAGGAACATGGCCTGGAAAGAAAACGCTGAAAGTTCAGTGTGGTGTTCGTGATGAACCGGGAATTACCGTCAGGGCGGAGAGGTTCATTCGTCCAAATCGGAAAGCTGGGTGGAAAGGTAGCGTTCCCCCGAATCCGGGAGGATCACCACGATGGTTTTGTCCCGGCTCTCCGGCCGGCCGGCGATTTTGAGGGCGGCCCACACCGCGGCCCCGGATGAAATGCCCGCGAGGATCCCTTCGCTGAGGGAAAGGGCGCGGGCGGTTTCAATGGCGTCTTCGTTGGTAACCCGGACTATCTCGTCGATGACGGAACGGTTCAGCACTTTGGGGACAAAGCCCGCGCCGATGCCCTGGATGCGGTGGGGGCCGGCGAAGCCCCCGGACAGGACCGGCGAGGCGTCGGGCTCCACGGCGACAATGCGCGCGGCGGGCTTCCGGCCTTTGAGGACCTCCCCTACGCCGGTGATGGTGCCGCCGGTTCCCACGCCGGACACAAAGATGTCCACCGCCCCTTTGGTGTCGGCCCAGATTTCCTCCGCGGTGGTCCGGCGGTGGACCTCCGGGTTGGCGGGGTTTTCAAACTGGAGGGGCATGAAACTGCCGGGGATGCGGCCCAC
>JAIROH010000150.1 GCA_031257595.1 Treponema sp.
TTCAACATCGGAAGAAACATACGTATATAATGCTTCGTAAAGAAGCAGCCTCATTTCCGCCTCCGCCTCGAGCCAGGAACCGGGATGCGGCACCTCGGCAAAAAGGAGGACCGGAAGGAGGATAAATGCCGGCAAAAAGGCGATTTTTTTCTTTTTTTCCATTCAAAAACCCCTTTGGTTGGGCAACGCTGATTAACGTGTGGCTTCGCCAACTACGCTGGCGGCCAACATAGTTGGCGGCCAACTACGCTGGCGCATCAATGCTGCCTATAGTTAGTTTTCTATAACTAACTATGTTATAACGAGTTAACAAAATTTCGTCAAGCGGGTTTACAGTCACCGCGGGGCGCCGGCATTTACTTTTTTCAGTACCAAAATTCCTGTGGAACCGGCATATTTTGAAGAAAAAAATCACCGCAAAGGGGAGACCGCTATCGCGGTCAATTAGAAAGAAAAAGGAAGGAGAAGTTCCGGTACAAAGCCTCGTTTTTCTCCTTCCTGCTTCGACTTATTTGACTTTGCGGTTACATATTCTTAAGTATACGCACTTGGGTATTAGACCCCACCGCGAATGAATCAGCGCTTTTTTAACGGCCGGGGTTGTCTTTTTTTTCGTTATAGGGGAGGTAGTTCTCTTTAATATCGCCGACCGCCTGGGTAAAACGCATACTTAACTCGTCCAGATAACTCCGGATTTTCCAGGTTTCGGGAGGATCCAGAGGATTCGACTGAAAAAAGGCGCCCGGTTCCACATCGAGCACTCCGGCAAGTTTTGCTATGGTATTCGGGGAAACCCATTTTTTGCCGTTTTCAATGTCATTGACGAAATTATGGGCAAGGCCGGCCTTTACCGAAAGGGCCAGTTGGGAAAGGTTGTTGTGATGCCGGAGCAGTTTAAGGTTTCTGCTGAAAAGTTCACGGATTTCCTGCCCGTCAAAGCGTTTTGCCATAGAAATAGTTTTTTAAATTTCCGGGTTACTTTACAAATATCAGACAGCTGTCACTACAGCCAACAGTCGTATATCCGAGACGCGGTTTTATAGTCCCCGCAGCAGTCTTAGTGGAACACTACTCAATGCCGGCGGCCCTGCGGAAGCGTCTGACGGTCGCCGCGGCAATCGGACGGGCCTTTTCCGCCCCGGCGGCGAGTACGCGGTCCAGAGCGGCGGGATCGGCGATAATCGCGTTAAACCGTTCCCGTACCGGGGCAAGTTCCCGGTTTACCACCCGGAAAAGCTCTTCTTTCGCCTCGCCCCAGCCCATACCGCCGGATCGGTACCTGGACGCGAGGGCCGCCTGCTCTTTGGAATCGGCAAAAAGCCGGTAAAGCAGAAAAATTTGGCTGGTTTCAGGGTCTTTCGGCTCTTCCACCGCCTGGGAATTGGTAACTATCCGCATAATAAGCTTACGGAGCTGTGTTTCCGGAATAAAGATCGGGATCGCGTTACCGTAACTTTTGCTCATCTTGCGTCCGTCAAGCCCGGGAACCACGGCGACGCTTTCCGACACAAGAGCCTGGGGGATTTTAAGCACTTCCTGCTTGTAGTTGTGGTTCACCGATTGGGCGATGTCCTGGGCCATCTCGATATGCTGAACCTGATCTTTCCCGACCGGCACAACATCGGAATCAAACAAAATGATGTCGGCGGCCATAAGAACCGGATAGGTAAAAAGGCCCATGTTCACCCCGGCGTCGGGATCGCCGCCTTTTTCGCTGTTTTCCTGGACCGCGGCCTTGTACGCATGGGCCCGGTTCATAAGCCCTTTGGCGGTAAAGGCCATAAGCATCGTGGTAAGCTCAAACACTTCGGGAATCGACGACTGGCGGTAAAACACAACCTTTTCCGGATCAAGGCCGCAGGCAAGCCAGCCCGCGGCTACTTCGCGTATCAGCGCGGAAAGTTCCTTTGGATCTTTCATTATATTAAGGGCGTGGTAATCGGCGATAAAGTACCGGGCATCGTACTCTTTCGCAAGTTCCAGGGCCGGCTTGATCGCCCCAAAGTAGTTGCCGATATGGAGATTACCCGTAGGTTTAATGCCTGTAAGAGAGATTTTCCTTGTCATTCGGGAAGTGTAGAAAAAAGAACGCCTTTGTTCCAGTAGGCGCGTTGCTTCATAGCGTAATCTGTTTTATCGCATAGCCGGATCCGGCCCTTGTTATGCCCCAAAACACCGCGTTGAGGGGGCCGCGGACGGGTACTTCAAGAACGGCAAAGCTTGCCCCGGCGCGGCTCCGGGGACGGCCGACGCTGCCGGGGTTCAGGAAGGTGACGCCGTTGAAAACGTCAAAACAGGGAACATGGGTATGCCCGAACAGGGCCGCTTCCGCGCCGGCGGCCAGGGCGTTCGCGGCAAGGGTCTCAAAACCGGCCTCCACGCCGAGGCCCTGGCCGTGGGCAAGGTACAGCTTGCGGCCGGCAAGCTCGACAACGGCTGAAAGCGGCCCGGCGTTGTCCATGTTTCCCCGGACAGCCGACCAGTCAAAAACCGTCCCCGATGCCGCGGCGGCCGGCTCTATGTCGTCCGCGCCGTCGCCCAGAAAAAGGCCCCGTACAAGGCCCCTTTTGGCGGCCCATGCAAACACCGCCGCGAGAGGTTTTACGCATCCGTGGGTATCGGAAACAACCAAAACAGACTCTTTATTCACAGCCATATCTTAATAAAATGTTAAAAATAAGTTAATATTGAGTTATGGGGACGTTTTTCAGCATAGTCGGCAGCCTGGGACTTTTCCTTTACGGAATGAAGATTATGGGCGATGGAATCCAGCAGGCCGCCGGTCAACGCATGCAGAAAGCGCTTTCCTATATGACCGGCAACCGCGTTCTGGCCGTCGTTACCGGCCTTGGGGTAACGGCGGTAATCCAGTCGTCGTCGGCGACGACGGTCATGGTCGTGTCGTTTGTAAACGCCGGCCTCCTTACCCTTAAACAGGCAATCGGCGTGATAATGGGGGCGAACATCGGCACCACCGTTACCGCCTGGATCGTCTCCCTTGTCGGATTTTCCCTTCAAATCGGCGTCCTGGCCCTGCCCGCCGTCGGCGTCGGTTTTCTGCTTTCGGTGATCAAGTGGCGGCACCGGGAACTGGGAAACGCCATACTGGGCTTCGGCCTCCTTTTTATGGGCCTGGATCTCCTCACAAAATCGATGCCGTCCCTTTCCGCGGACACCCTTTCGTTTATCGGCCGCTTTTCCAACATGGGATTTGCCTCGATCCTGCTGGGGTCGGCGGTGGGAATGATCGTCACGCTTGTGATTCATTCCTCGTCGGCGGGCACGGCCATATTCCTCACGATGGCCTTCCAGGGGCTTATCGGCTATGAAATGGCCGCGTCGATGATCCTTGGGGCCAATATCGGTACAACCGTAGACGCGGCGCTGGCGGGCATCGGGGCAAAGCCGGCGGCCCGGCGGGCGGCCCTTGTCCACATACTGTTTAACATAATCGGGAACGTATGGGCGCTGATCCTCTTTCATCCGCTGCTCCGTCTTGTAGAGCTTGTTACGCCGGGAATCCCCGAGGGCGCGGGAATCACGAACCACCTTGCGATGTTCCATACGATATTTAATATGGCAAACACCGTGCTTTTCCTTCCGTTTGTCAACCAGTTCGCCGCCTTTGTACAGAAAATCATTAAAGACCAGCCGGAAGGCGCCGGGCTTGGGCACTACAAACTCAGCTACAGTTCAGGAACCCTGCGGGACGCCCCGGAACTGAACATACTCAGGGCGGAAAAGGAAATCCGCGATATGGCGGGGATTGTCTCCTCGATGTACGGCAGGGTAAGCGGAATCCTTGAAACCCTCAAGGAACATCCGAAACAGGAAGAAGCGGTACAGGAACTTACGTCGGAGCTTAAGGCAAAGGAAGCCTATGCCGACGAAATGCGGGAAGAGCTTACCCATTTCCTGATGGAATGTACCAGGCAGCGTCTTAACCTGCGTTCCGAAGGCCGAGTGTCGCGGCTTTTGCGGATCATCGCGGACCTTGAAAACATGACCGACGACTGTCTGGGGGCAAGTCTTATCCTCGAAAACAGCGTAAAAAAAGACAGGGTTTTCGGGGGGAAGGAAATGCGGGCCCTTGTTCCCTACACTACCCTTGTGGGGGATTTTCTCGCGTTTGTCCAAAACCACCTGGGTAAAAAACTTGCCAGTGGAGAAGCGGAACAGGCGTCTCTGATGGAAGAGCGTATCAACGGCGCTCAAAAGAAACTCCGTAAATACGGGCGCAAGCGGATAGAAGCCGGCAAAAACGTAAGGACGGAACTTCTGTTTATCGACTTTATCCGCAGGCTGGAACAGCTTGGTGACAACTGTTACAGCATATCGGCGGCCCTGGCCCGCCTGGAATAACATGCAGACGGTTGGGCTTTTGTTCCGCCTGCTCGGCGGCCTGTGTATTTTCCTTTACGGAATGAAGGTCCTTTCGGACGGGGTCCAGCAGGCCGCGGGAGACAGGCTTCAACGGGTTCTTAACTTTATGACGGGAAACCGCTTTATCGCGGTATTTACCGGATTCTGCGTCACCGCCCTAGTTCAGTCGTCGTCGGCGACAACGGTTATGCTCGTCTCGTTTGTCAACGCGGGCCTTTTGACCCTTACCCAGGCTACCGGGGTGATCATGGGGGCCAACATCGGCACGACTACCACCGCCTGGCTTGTCTCTTTTGCCGGTTACAATTTCGACATTTCCGCGCTGGCCCTGCCCGCCGTCGGCATAGGCTTCCTGATGCGGCTTCCCCGCTGGAAACACCGCGACTGGGGAGAGGCCGTACTTGGCTTCGGCTTTATCTTTATCGGCCTGGAATTTATCAACGGCGCCGTCCCGGACATCGGCCCCGATTCGCTGGAATTTATCCGGGCGGTCTCCGGCCTCGGCTTTGTCTCAACCCTTATAGGCCTGGGCGCCGGAACGGTGATTACGGTGCTTTTACATTCTTCGGCGGCGACGATAACCCTGGTGATCGCCCTGGCCTACAGGGAAATAATCGGATTCGAGATTGCCGCGTCGATGATCCTTGGGGCAAACATCGGTACGACGATCGACGCGATTCTCGCGGCTGTGGGCGCGAAAACCGCGGCAAAACAGGCGGCGCTGGTTCACGTACTTTTTAACGTCGCCGGATCCCTTGTCGCCCTCTTTTTCTTTACGCCGCTGCTCGGCCTGGTAAATTTTCTCGCTTCGGGAACGGATATTACAACCCGCCTCGCGATGTTCCACACGGTTTTTAACGTTTTTTGTACCGCCGTGTTTCTGCCCTTTGCCGGCCGGTTCGCTTCCCTGGTCGCGTTCTTTATCAAGGACAGGCAAAGCGCCGGACAGTACCAGGGCCGCTACAAACTTGAAGGGGCCTCCGGCCTGCTCCAGGGAACGCCCGAATTCAACATCATCAGGGCGGAAAAAGAAATAAGCGGCATGGCGGGCCTTGTTTCGGACATGTACGCGGAAGCAAGCAGGGCCCTTG
>JAIROH010000071.1 GCA_031257595.1 Treponema sp.
GCGCTACCCCGGCACGGGGACGGCCTTTTGGTACGGATTGCGGGGCCCCCCCCCCCCCCCCCCCCGACTGAATAGTTACATTTTAAGAATGAATTTACAGGTCGGAGGGTGTAAGCCTGGTATGCTTTAGGGAACTTTCCGTTTCAATGCGTTCCGCCAGCACACGAAAGGCAAGGGCTTTGGCTTTTTCGCCGGATCGGGGCGCTGGCTGGTGCTGGGAACCGCCGGAAGCCTTGAGGAGGCCAAGATGATTTTATCGGCTCCCGAAACGGCCCGGGCGGATATACTGCTTCTGGACATCCGTCTGGAAAATGACTGGGGCCTTGATATTATCCCCCGGATCAGGCGGCAGAAACGGGAAAAGATCCCCGCCGTGGTTGTCTATTCGGGTTTTGACGATTACGCCCATGTCAGCGCTGCCCTAAGTCTGGGCGCACAGGGCTATATTACCAAAAAACAGGGCGAAACGGATATTGAAGCGGCCCTTGTCGCCGTACTTTCCGACCGGACCTACATAGACAGATCCGCGGAACTGAAACTGCAAAGCGCCGCCCGTGCGCGAGGCGCACAAAGGAGTTTTTCGATGAAGAACCGGTTTAAACTTTTGGGGATTATCGCCCTTGTTACGGTAAGCGGGATCGCTCCGACAGGGTGCAGCACTTCCGGAGACGGCGGCAGTGTACAAATAACTATAACGGGGTTAACCTCAGGCGAAACTTACCATATTACCCCGGAAACGGGTGGGGTTTCCTTTAATACTGTATACTCAGCTGATGGCGCATACGCAAAATCCGACGTAGCTGACGACAGTAACGGGACAATCAGCGTCTCTTATACATACAGAATCCTTAGTATGCATGGTTTTTCAGGGGACTGTAAGATTATGTATTTTTCAGCCGATGAAAGTGTTAGCAAAATTTCAAAAATCACCTATTCAATGGTGGAAGGGGCGGATATTAGGCTTGATGCCGCTACTGATTTTGTTGACTACTGAGGCCGTTTCAAAACTTCAGTTTTTTGGTATTTTGTTTTGGACAGAACACCGGTTTTCGGACGTTGGTATTCCGCTCTTGCGCTGCCACATACATAGCGTTACAATTAATATGTGAAAAAGCCGGGAGCGGCCGTAGCATTTCTTTTTTTCCTGCCTTTTCTGATTTTCTCGCAGGAAAGGCCCCGTTTCCGTTTGCATCCGTTTGTTGTTGAAGGTATCGGCGGCGAGGAAGCGAAAAATATCGAGGCGTTCTTTCTTTCCTACCTTGGAGACATCGGCTTTATCGTCAGCCAGGAAGAGCCGGATTTTGAAACCGGCGATCACGGGCTTTCGCTTTCGCAGACTCCCCTTTATACGATGACCGGACGCCTCCGGCAGAATGAATATTCCCGTTTTCTGGATCTGGACATAACAGACGAACGTTCCGGGGAACGATACTCCTTTTCCTATTCTTTCAAAAATTCAAACGAACTGATTCTCAAGGCCCATTCCTCCCTGTCCAGGGCGTTTTCGGCGGATCATAAAGCCCTGGAATCGATCGTCCGGGAACGGATCAGGGCGGAACAGGTATGGGGTACGTGGAAAAGCGACGGCTCGATTCAGATGATACGGCTTGAGCGGAACGGTACGGGGATGATTCTTTTTTCATCCGGGGCGGTAATGCGGCTCCGCCACACGATAGAGGACGATACGCTTGTTGTTGTTCAGGACAGCCCGAATAACGAACGGTTTTATCATCCCCTGCCCCGAAACGTTGCCAGGGAATTGGCAGAAAAAGCCGATCCCATGCGGTGGGAGCTTTTGTTGTCCGATCGGGGAATGGTTCTTCGGGGAATAGTCGTGTTTACCGAAGCGGTTTACGACGAAAACACCCTGACGGGCGTTAATCGGGAAACAACGGACGCGGTCGAGTGGCAGAGGAACCGCTGAACAAATCCCGGGTAAAAAAAACAAGAAAAATGGTCAATCCGGCCAGTACGGAAACAATACGCAATACCCTGTCGGGAATATACGATGGTTTCGCCGCCGTTTTCACAATTCCCGCCGTTGTTTCCCGGTACCGGGCGCCGGGAAGGCCGACGATTCTGACAAAACGTTCTGTTTCTTCACCGTATCCAAGTTCCCGCGCCCGGATTCTGATCGTTTCCGAATCATAGAGCAGGGCGTCCATGGTTCCTTCCAGTTCCTGATTCAGGGTTTCCAGGTCTTCGAGGTTTTCAAATATCCTTTCTTTTTCCTCAAGAAGATCCCGGTAGGATCCAATACCTGCCGCCCCGGCAAACAACGACGAGAGCGCGTAGATCGCTATGGCGGTCCAAGGAACAAGGAGGTATTTTCGGAATCTCATTATTCAATTTACGGGATTATCGGTTTGTTTCTTTAGCCGGCGGAAGAATATACCATTGACAACGGTAAAAATCCTGGGCTAACATTAAGTAAAGCTGTCTTTTGGTATTATAAAAAGAGTCTGTGAATGAATTCTATACAAAGAAGGATAAAAAGACCGATAATATAATGAGGCGGTTTCAAAATGGCAGATTTTGAAACCGCCCGCTGCCGGCCGCTTCCCGGATTTTGCGGCCGGCCCGGACGATCAGGGAATGCCTCAAAAAATTCCGGTTTTTAGGGGGTTTCCCAGCAGTTTGTCGCACTTGCGCATAAAACCGTATAAAAATTCACGAAAGTGAATTTTTATACCATGCAAACTGCCAAAGCAGCCCGTAAATCGGGGTATTTTTGTATGAATATACAAAAATACCCACAAGTGCAACAGGCTGCTAG
>JAIROH010000172.1 GCA_031257595.1 Treponema sp.
TATACTGGTTATATGGTAGACGGCGTTTTAATTGACACGTTGAATCTAAAAGCCCGCGATTTTGCCCTGCGATGGAAAGATCTAATCAGAAAGTCGCCCCAGCTTAAACACTACAACGAAATGGAGGACGCCGTTCTTGTGGAAGCCGACGCTCCATTTTACCCGCTTTTGGCCAGAACCCTGGACAGGGGCCTTGACCGGGCGATAGTCGGCGACTTTTTTGTCAAACTCGGGAAAAGCCGCATGGACGAAGGGTTCCCCATATCCGAAGTGATCTACGCGGTAAGCCTTGCGGAACAGGTCGTGATAAGCTATCTGATGACGGACTTTGTCCTCGACAGTACGGTCAGGATGTATCAGGCAATGGGAACGGTAAACCGGGTCGCGGAATTTTTTCTTTTGGGCTGTTTCTACCTGACCAAAGGTTTTTTGGAAGCGACCTACACGACCATGAACAAAAACGACGCCGTATCCGAAGAATTTTTACGAAAATATTTTAAGGATGATTTTTTCTTCAAACAATGAACAATACGGCCGGCGGCAAAACAGCGGATTTTGAAGCCGTTAATAAAAAATAACGCCGGTTATACCGGCAGTCGGAGATTTCGTGGGTATCGGCGAAAGGCTTGTTAAAGCCCTGGAATTTAAAACTGTTTTTGTTATACGGCTGGGCGCCCTGGAGATACCCATAACGGAAACGGTGATTGTCAGCTGGGTCGTCATCGCGGCGCTCGTCGCCGTATCGGTTCTTGTAACAAGAAACCTTAAACGGATACCCGGCGCCGTCCAGTCCCTTTTTGAAGCGGGGATCGAATTCCTCGATTCGTTTTCAAAACAGTACTTCGGCAAAAACGCCGGCCTCTACGGGCCGTATATCGGGACGATTTTCCTGTTCCTCCTTTTGGCAAACATCATCCCCGCCCTTACCCCCGTGGCCGTTGGTTTCGGCGGCAGAACCTTTGAGCCCCTTTTCGAGATAAAGCCCCCGACAAGGGACATTAACCTCACCGCGGCGCTGGCCGTTATGTCGATACTGATCGTCCTCGCCGGCGGCTTAAAGGCCAGGGGGCTCAAAGGCTGGTTCAGGAACCTTTTTCATCCCGTACCGATAATGCTGCCCTTTAACATCCTTGATTACGCGATTAGGCCCGCCTCTCTGTGCCTGCGGCTTTTCGGCAACATGCTCGGCGGATTTATCATCATGCAGCTTATCGGGGCGGTTATCCCCGTTTTCATTCCGCCGTTTTTTTCCCTGTATTTTGATTTTTTCGACGGCCTTATACAGGCCCTGGTGTTCAGTTTTCTTACCACCCTCTTTTTATCGGAGGCGGTTGAAACAGGATAACAGACACGCCAAGAAAGCCCATAGCGTTTTTAGCGTGTATTAGACAAAAAACCTGAGGAGTTTTGTATGGACAATTTAATGTACCTTATCGGCGCGGGTATCGCGGTTGTTACCGGACTTGGGGCGGGCATAGGGATCGGCATCGCCACAGGCAAGTCCGCCGAGGCGATTTCCCGCCAGCCCGAAGCTTCCGGAAAAATCCAGACGGTGTTTTTCCTGGGGATTGCCCTCGCGGAAGCGACGGCGATCTACGGCTTTGTGGTGGCCCTGCTGTTGATCTTTGTAAAATAAGATGCTCGATTTTTCCGTTACCTTTTTTATCACCGTTATTAATATCCTCGTGCTCTTTTTTCTGCTGAGGGCGTTCCTGTTTAAACCGGTAAGCAAATTCATTCAGGACAGAAAAAAGAAGATACAGGATGATATTAACAGGGCGGAAAAGGACTCATGGGACGCGAAGAAGCTTCTTGAACAGTACGAAAGCAAGCTTGCCCAGGCCGACGCCGACGCCGAAACCATTCTCAAGGTAGCCAGGGAACACGCCCAGGCGGAAGCCGACAAAATACGGGAAGAAGGAAAGGCCGACGCGGAGCGTATCGCCGCGGCCGCCAGGGCGCGGATCGAAAACGAGCGCCGGGCGGCGATGGCTCTTTTCCGGGCGGAAGCCGCGGTTCTTGTGGTAAACGCCGCGGGCAGGCTTTTGAAACGGGAACTGGCCGGCGAAGAACAGCTCCGTTTTGCCCGGGAAGTCCTGGATGAGATAGAATAATGTTTAGCCCGGAACCCTGGGCGCACGCTTTTTTACGGCAGATGAAAACGGCCGAAGAAAGCGAAAGCGCCCTTGAAGCGCTGAAACTCTACTGCCGCGCCGCCCTTATGATCCCCGGTGAACTTGCCGGCCTTAACGACGCGCGGCGTTTTGCCCGCGTCATCGATCGTTCGCTGGAACAAGCCGGATTCGCCGGAGATTCCGGCCGCCGCGCGGATCTTTTTGCCGCCGTAAAATACGCGAGGAATTTTTTTCTGCTTATGGTACGAAAGGGCTGTTTGTATCAGTATAAAAAGATCGTCAGCCGGATACGGCGTGTCATCGATGAAAACAATGGAACGGTACAGGCGGCGCTTGAGGCGCCTTTTGAGCCGGATCCCGGTTTTATGGAGCTGATAAAACAGCGCCTCCTTAAAAAAACAAAGGCCCGGAAAATTGAACTGGGTTTTTATCTGTCTCCGGAGCTTGCCGGGGGCTTTAAAATCCGGATGGGAAGCGTACTTTTGGACGGGAGCCTTAAAGCCCGGATCGCGAAGATGGCTTCCGATTTCGGCGGGGAGAGTTATTCCCGGCAAATGTAAAATGTAACCGGTAAATGTAACAGGAGTATACATGGCGCAGTTCAGCGAACTTTCCAAAATTCTGCAGGAAGAAATAAAAAACTGGGACGGCAGGATCGCCGAAGAGACCGTGGGCTTTGTTACCCAGGTGGGCGATTCGGTGGCTACGATTTACGGGCTTGACGGGGCGATTTACGGCGAACTTGTGGAATTTGCCTCCGGCGCCGAAGGCATAGTCCTTAACCTTGAAGAAGACGGCGTCGGCTGTGTGCTTCTTTCCGGAGAAAACCTCGTAAAAGACGGCGAAGAAGTCCGGGGTACCGGCAGGGTGGTGTCGGTTCCTTCGGGGCAGGGACTTTTCGGCAGGGTGGTAAATCCCCTGGGAGAAGCCGTCGACGGTAAAGGTCCCATCGAGGCGGAAGAGTACCTGCCGGTGGAATCCCCGGCCCCGTCCGTGATAGACCGGGGCAGCGTCGATACGCCGCTTGAAAGCGGAACCCTTTCGGTAGACGCGATGATCCCCATAGGCCGGGGACAGCGGGAGCTTGTTATCGGGGACAGGCAGACCGGAAAGACCGCCCTGGCCGTGGACGCGATTATCAACCAGAAGGGAAAAGACGTGTACTGCGTGTACTGCGGCATAGGCCAAAAATCTTCGTCGGTGGCGGCGATTATCCGCAATCTTGAAAAAAATCTCGCCATGGAATATACGTTTGTCGTGCTGGCGTCCGCCTCCGATTCGGCGGCCCTTCAGTACCTTGCCCCGTATTCGGCCTGCGCGATGGCCGAGCATTTTATGCGCAACGGAAAGGACGTGCTTATCGTATACGACGATCTTTCCAAGCACGCCGTCGCCTACAGAACAATCAGCCTTCTGCTGCGCAGGCCGCCGGGCCGGGAAGCGTTTCCCGGCGACGTGTTTTACCTCCATTCGAGACTGCTTGAACGCGCGGCGAAACTTTCCCCGGTTAAAGGCGGCGGCTCGATCACGGCGATTCCGATTGTTGAAACCCAGGCGGGGGATATTTCATCGTACATACCGACCAACGTAATTTCGATCACCGACGGACAGATCTTTCTTGACTCGGAGCTGTTTAACTCAGGGTTTCGTCCCGCCGTGGACGTGGGCCTTTCGGTAAGCAGGGTCGGGGGGGCGGCGCAGTCCAGGGCGATCCGCAAAGTGTCGGGAAGGCTCCGCCTGGACCTTGCCCAGTACCGGGAGATGGCCGCCTTTGCCCAGTTCGGAAGCGACCTCGACAAGGCCACCCAGGACAAGCTTGCCCAGGGCGAGCGGCTTATGGAAGCGCTCAAACAGAATCAATTTTCCCCGATGCCGGTGGAGGAACAGACCGCCGCGCTTTTTGCCGCGGTAAACGGTTATCTGATGGATTGTCCCGTGGAAAAAGTTTCCGAATTCCTGAAAGGGCTGCAGGACTTTCTGCGGCGGAAACATTCCGCGATTCTTGACGGCATCGCTTCCCAAAAAGAACTTTCCGCGGATCTGGAACACGAGCTTACCCAGGCCGTCGAAGAATACAAACAGGTAAAACAAAACTAAGATGGCAAACCTGCGAGACGTACGCCTGCGGATGAGGGCGATAAGCCAGACCCTGAAAGTGACCAGAGCGATGAACCTTATCTCGACCTCAAAGTTACGGAAAGGCAGAAGGGTCCTTGAAGACACGGAGCCTTTTTTTACCCGGATACAGAAAACCATGTGCGACATACTTGAAGGCGCCGAAACGGTGGAAAGCCCGTTTCTCAAGCCTGCCACAGCCGGAACCGGGGCTGCCGCAGGAGCCGCGAAAGTTTCCGAAGCAAAAGCTTTGGGGGCAAAGCGCAGCGCGGTACTTGCCGTAACGAGTGACAAGGGCCTTGCCGGAGGCTACAACGCCAACATTTTCCGTGAAGTTAATTCGTTATGCGAAACCCTTTCCCATCCGCTGCTGATCCTTATCGGGGCAATCGGCTACCGTTATTTTGTCCATTCCCCCCATGTGATCCTTGAGAATTTTTCTTTCAGGTCAAGGCTTCCCGATATGGAGGACGCGAAGGAAATCGCCGACTATATCATTTCCCAGTACCTGTGGGGGATGTTTGACGAGGTTCATATCGTTTATACCCACATGTACAGCGCGGTAAAACTTCTTCCGCGGCGAAGGCAGATACTGCCCCTTGACGCCGGAAAGCTTCAGGAAGAGATAACCAGGTCCGGCCAGGAAAAGCGGGTGGAGCTCCGTTTTGAATATTTGCCGTCAGAAAAAGAAGTATTCGACGCGCTGGCGCCGCTTTATATCAAGGGAATCATCTACGGCTGCCTTATCGAGTCTTACGCCGCCGAACAAAGCGCCCGCATGGCGGCGATGGACGAGGCAAGCAAAAGCGCCGAGGAAATGCTGGGAACGCTCAACATAAGTTACAACAGGGCGCGCCAGGCGGGGATAACCCAGGAAGTTACCGAAATTGTGGGCGGCAGCGCGGCGTTAGGGTAGATAGGAAGAGGAGAACGGTTATGGAAAATATGGGAATGATCACCCAGATAATGGGACCCGTGGTTGACGTGCGTTTTGAGGAAAACCAGGTTCCGCCGATATTGAACGCCTTAAAAGTAAACGGCAGGAACGCCGGCAGCGGTGAAGAAAGCCGGAACGTGATACTCGAAGTGCTTCAGCATATCGGGGACAACAGGGTTCGCTGCGTCGCGATGGAAGCCACGGAAGGCCTGGCCCGCGGGCTTACCGTCGAGGATACGGGGAAACCCATCAGCGTACCGGTGGGCGAAGCGGTTCTGGGGCGGATGTTCTCCGTTACCGGCCGGGTTATCGACGACAAGGGGCCGTTTAGCTCAGGGGAATTTGCCTCGATACACCGCCCCGCTCCGGGCTTTTCCGAGCAGAGGCCCGCTACGGAAGTGTTTGAGACGGGGATCAAGGTGATTGACCTTATCGCCCCCTATGCCAAGGGCGGAAAGATAGGACTGTTTGGCGGCGCCGGCGTGGGAAAAACGGTGATCATTATGGAGCTTATCCGAAATATCGCCACCGAACATTCCGGTTATTCGGTGTTCAGCGGGGTAGGGGAGCGGAGCCGCGAGGGCGCCGATCTCTGGAAAGAGATGAACGAAAGCGGGGTTATCGACAAAACGGCGCTGGTTTTCGGCCAGATGAACGAACCCCCCGGCGCCCGGATGCGGGTCGCCCTCGCGGGCCTTACGATGGCCGAGCATTTCCGGGACGAGGGCGGCCAGGACGTGCTGCTCTTTATCGACAACATCTTCCGCTTTATCCAGGCGGGCGCCGAGGTTTCCGCCCTTTTGGGCAGAATCCCCAGCGCCGTCGGTTACCAGCCGACGCTGGCCAACGAAATGGGCGCCCTTCAGGAACGTATCGCCAGTACCCCGAAAGGTTCGATCACCAGCATTCAGGCCGTCTATGTTCCCGCCGACGACTTAACCGATCCGGCCCCCGCCACGACCTTCGCCCACCTTGACGCGACGACGACCCTTTCCCGGAAAATCGTCGAGCTGGGGATATATCCGGCCGTGGATCCCCTGGCGTCCAGTTCCCGGATTCTCGACCCGGCCGTCGTCGGCGGGGATCACTACAAAACGGCCCGCCGTACCCAGCAGATACTTCAGCGTTACAAGGAACTCCAGGACATCATCGCGATTTTGGGGATGGACGAACTTTCCCCGGAAGACAAGCTTCTTGTGGCCAGGGCCCGCAAGGTTCAGCGTTTTTTCAGCCAGCCGTTTTTTGTGGCGGAAAAATTTTCCGGCATCGGCGGCCGTTATGTGCCGGTCAGGGAAACAATCAGGGGTTTCGGGATGATCCTTGACGGCGAATGTGATTCGATTCCCGAACAGGCCTTTTTTATGGCCGGCGGCATCGACGACGTGCTTGAAAGGGCAAAATAATGGCCGTCCTTTTCAGGTTCGAGGTCTATACCCCCTACCGCCGTTTTTTTTCGGACGAGGTTGAAGCCCTTACCCTTACCCTGAGCGACGGTGAAATAACCGTGTACGCCAATCATTCTTTTTTTACCGCGCCGGTTGTTACGGGCGTCCTCAGAATAAAGGATAAAACCGGAACCTGGAAAAGCGCGTTTATCGCGGAAGGTTTTCTTGAGGTCAAAAGCCACAATACGATACTCATGGCCGACGCCGCCGAGTGGCCCGAAGAAATAGACCGGGAACGGGCTTTGGCGGCAAAGCAAAAGGCCGAAGAAACCCTCGGGTCAAGCCTTTTTAAATTTGAGTCAACCGCCGCCGACGCGGCCCTGCGCCGGGCCGTGTTCCGGCTCAAGGTAAAGGATACAGAAGCAAAGGCGGATTAAAGCCCGCCCGGCGTTTTACGGGGAGGGCGCATCCGCCGCCTGTCTTCCGTTCGTCCCTTCCGATCCTCCAAGGATGATCCCTCCGGCAAAAACCGTAAGAGGCGCTACGAGGACAAGGCCGAAACAGCCTACCAGCGTGTGTACTATCTCGGAAGAAACCCACACCATGTTGATGATGTTTTCCAGGGGAATCCCCTGGGCGATAAAGGTCATGATCATCGCCGTGTATTCCGCGGAATATGCGAGGAGCAGGGTCGTGCTCATGGTTCCCGCGACATGGCGGGATACGGAAACCCCGCTTTTGATCAGGTTGAAACGGCTGATGGCCGGGTACTGCTTTTTGACTTCGTCCATCGCGGAGGCGATATCCATGGAAAGATCCATCATGGCCCCGGAAGACGCGAGAAAAATGCCGGAAATGAAAAGGTGTACAAGGTTGAGGTGAGTGTAACCCGAATAGAGGAGGGCTTCGGCAAACGGCCGTACCGCCCCGTGGAGTTTGAACCAATGGGTAAAAAAGAACGCCAGAAACGACGTTACAAGAACGCCTCCCATCGAACCGGCAAACGCGGTAAAGCCCCGGCGGGTAAGCCCCCCGACAAGGAAAATAATCACCGCGGTTAACATCGCCGTTAAAATCACCGAGGCAAAGATAGGATCCCAGCCCCGGAGCATCGCCGGAAAGAGGACGCGGATCAGGGCGGCCGCGGTAAACACAAAGGAAATGACGATCTTCACCCCCATCCATCCCATGATGAACAGGATAAAAACAAAAAACAGCGCGCAGAGAAAAATTATTTTGCCTGTCCGGTAATGATCGTACACCTGGGCGTGGCGCATTCCGCCGTCTTCCGAGACGCTTATTATCACAAGTACGGAATCCCCAACGGCAAAAATTTTGTCCAGCTCGATTTTGCCCATAAGGTTATTTGATCCGGAAAAGACCTGTCCCCTGAAAGGTCCGGAAAGGATCTCCACTTCAAGCTGCTGTTCACCCTGCTTTACCGGACCGGTGTTTATCAGCCGTTCGTTGTTAACTTCGACAACCTTCCCCCGTGCCCGCTCGCTGCCCGCGGTTTGGGAGCCGCCTTCAAATCCCGTGGGAATGATAAAAAAAAAGACGGTAAGAAAAAGAGACGCCAAAACAAAAATCACGTCACGCCGGGTTTTCCGTTCCGTCCACGGAAGTCCTGATATAAGCTTTTTCATGTAGTTTCCTTACCCTGTAGAGCCTGTTGAGCCAATCCAAAAACTGAAATTTGGGGAAAGCCTCTACTCTCATGATTTTGACTAGCAGTTTGTTGCGCTTCGCGCATAAAATAGTATAAATATTCATAAAATGAATATTTATACCTTGCAAACTGCCAAAGCAGCCCGTAAATCGGGGTATTTTTGTATGAATATACAAAAATACCCACAAGTGCAACAGGCTGCTAGAGGTTATCGAGTAACTCTCTATTGCCGGAGTTCCGGCGGCAGCCACGACCTTAAAGGCTTATGTTCATCGCGGAAGCAAGCTTCCTGAAGATGTCGGTATTGTCGTAATAACCGCTGAACAGTTCCTGGTGTACCCCCATCGCAAAAGTCATGACCGG
>JAIROH010000186.1 GCA_031257595.1 Treponema sp.
ATCAACATAGACAGCGCGAAGAACTATTTTATGGAAATGATTGAAGAGGTCATAAACGGAAGGGAATACTTTATTATAAAGCAGAGCAAAGCCGTTGCCCGTATCGTTCCGGTTTTTGAAGATGTTCCCACAAGGGCGGAGATAACCGAGCGGCTCTTCAGCTATCAAACCCTTACATGACAAGCGTTCTGGACTGTTCGTTCTGCGCGGCGTTGTTTCTTTCCCACGACAAATCAGGGGAAGTTCTGCGGATATTCAGAACCTTTGACGATTCCGCCGAAGTCCTGGTTCCCGTCTGTTTCTGGGATGAGATGACGGGGCTTCTTTCCGCCGCCCTGGCCCGCGGCCGGCTAAAACATTCCGACGTTCTGGAAATTATCAGGCTGCTTGAGCTTTACCACTTTGGTACAGACGTTTCGTTTGGCGCGGATCATACCGGCCGTATTCTGGATTTGTCCCAGCTTTACAACCTGCGTCCCCCGGTTGCCGTCTACCTGGAATTGGCGGTACGGAAAAACGCTGCCCTGGGTACGCTGAACGGCGCCCTCCGCGCCGCCTGTGTCAAAGCGGGAGTGGAACTGCTGCGAGACTCCAAAGCCGGTTGAAAAACCTTCCCGTGTTTTGGAACCGGTTCAGTGTTAATTGGTGTCTGGCGCAAGCCTTATCTAGTGTTCTGTCTTCTACAGATCGTATTCAACAGATAAAGGTTTATTCTTATAGTTTTGGCTAAATCAAAGAGCAAATAGCGTCAAAACCCACATCGCCGGAGGTGATACATGCGTATGCGTCCGTCACGGCAGATTGTCGGATGCCTTTGTTTGGTATAAGACATTCCCCTGTGAAGAGCATACGGCGTCCGTAGGTAATGGTCAGACCAGAGTCTGCGTAGGAGAAGGTGACGACCGTCTAGCTCGAACGGGGGTTGTCCTGTGGTAACGCAAAGGCATCCGGCGCTTCCCTGTTCAGGGCACGGGCGCATGTGCCTGCCCCACTGAGCAGCGACGTGGGTTTTGCTGTCATTATGTCCTTTGATTAAGACAGACACTGGTAATTGTTCCGCCGCCGACGACAATGTCGCCGTCGTAAAACACGGCGGCCTGTCCGGGGGTAATTGCCCGCTGGGCTTCCTCAAATTCCACATGAACCGTATCGGGACCGGTCTGCTCTACCAGCGCCCATCGTTCGTTTTGAAGGTAGCGTGTTTTTACTTTAAGGCGAATGGGCCGCGGTATGGACGGGCAGGCGATAAGGTTTATCCGGTTTGCGGTAAGGTTTTTTGAATAAAGCGATGATTCCGGCCCCAGCACCAGGGTATTGGTTTCCCTGTTTTTTGCCGTCACATAAAAGGGTTCGTTGCAGGCGACCCCTATGCCGCGGCGCTGTCCCAGGGTATAGCGGATAAGGCCCCGGTGGCGGCCGAGAATCCCGCCCTGTTCGTTGGTAATGTCCCCCGGAGCATAGCGCTTTCCGGTATAGGCTTCCATAAAAGCGCCGTAGTCCCCGTCCGGAACAAAGCAGATGTCCTGGCTTTCCCGTTTTCCGGCGTTGGCAAGGCCCCGCTTTTCGGCCAGGGTCCGGACTTCCGCCTTGGTCATCTCTCCCAGCGGAAAACGGGTAAACGCGAGCTCTTCCTGGCTCATCGTATAAAGCACATAACTCTGATCTTTTTTGAGATCGATGCCTTTCAGCAAAAGCCGGCGCCCGGCCCGTTCTTCGGGACTTCCGGCCGCCTCGGTTGTAACGGAACCGGCCGGCCGGGCATTCCCGATCCGGGCATAGTGTCCGGTGACCAGGACTTCCGCTTCCAGTTCCCGGGCGCGGCGGAGCAGCAGGCGGAATTTAAGGTGGCGGTTACATTCGATACAGGGGTTGGGGGTTTCCCCGTTTTCATAGGCGGCGATGAACGGATCGATTACAAAACGGGTAAAGTCTTCCGTGTAGTTAAGCACATAGTGAGGAATGCCGAGTTTCCAGGCGGCCATGCGGGCGTCGTTGATGTCGTCCAGGGAACAGCATTTGCTTCCGCCCGCGGCGATAAGCTTCATCGTGGCCCCGACACAGTCGTAACCCTGGTCCAGCATAAGGGCGGCGGCGGCGGCGCTGTCTACGCCGCCGGACATCGCGACAAGCGCCCGTTTCACGTTACGGTTATCGCGGCGGGCCCGGGAAAGCACAGGCGCTTTTTCAAGCCTGCCCCGAATTCATAAAGC
This sequence comes from Treponema sp., assembly GCA_031257595.1. Taxonomy (GTDB): domain Bacteria; phylum Spirochaetota; class Spirochaetia; order Treponematales; family Breznakiellaceae; genus JAIROH01. The sequence goes on from JAIROH010000186.1 coordinate 2,211, forward strand.
CGTTTACCGCCGCCTCGCAGCTCCTCATCGCAAGGATCGTTTTTTCAAAAAGCTTGTCCATATCCCAGCCGAGAAGGGCGGCGCCCCTTTCGATTACGTCCCTGGAACAGCCCGCGGCAAAAGCGGGGGTTTTGAATTTCTTTTTAAGGGACTTTACCTCCATGTCCTGGACGCTCTTCGAAGGCCGGATGATTGCCGCGGCCCAGACAAGACCGGTAAGCTCGTCGGCGGCAAAGAGGACTTTTTCCATTTCATGCCTGGGCTTTGCGTCAACGTCGACAATGCCCCAGCCATGACTGCATACGGCGTAGATAAGGTCTTCGCTTACCCCCCCGGCCCTGAGCAGCTCCGGAGCTTTAAGGCAATGCTGTTCAGGATACTCCTCAAAGTCGATGTCGTGGAGCAGCCCCACGATGCCCCAGTACTCCGCCTCGTCCCCGTAACCCAGGTCGGCCGCGTACCACTTCATGACTCCTTCAACGGTCAGGGCGTGTTGAAGGTGAAAAGGATCCTTGTTGTGTTTTTTGAGAAGCTCCCAGGCATTATCCCGGCTAATGGAAGATTGTAAGGCGCACATAAAAAAGTATTCTCCCTTGTTCGACCCGCAAAATATCCGGAAATACAGAACACTAGGGCAACGCTATTAACTTGACACTTCGCCAACTGCGTTGGCGCATCAACGTTGCCCTATTATTTTTCTCGTTTTCCTGCGGAAAACTCGCTTTTTCAAAGTGGCGAAAAAATCCACATTAAAGTAGCACTGATTTATTCTC
>JAIROH010000224.1 GCA_031257595.1 Treponema sp.
CTTTGTCGATCTGCGGCCTATCGGTTACGTTTCGTTTCCCGGCGGCGCCGGGACGATCCTACCCGAAAAAAATACCGCCGTGGGCATACGTTTTGACACCGACATGGATCGGACGGAAACCCAGAAAGCTTTTTCGGTAAACCGCGACGGGATTCCGGTTAAGGGGGATATTTTCTGGAACGGCCGGGAACTTTGTTTTATCCCCGTTGAAGGCTGGCAGCCGGGCCTTTGTTATATGCTGTCGCTTGACGGAACGATCTTCGCCCTGGACGGCCGGGAAGCGCGTTCGGCTCTCTACGTTCCGTTTTACGCGCTGTCCCCGGCGGAACTTCCCCGCCTTGTTTCGTTTAGTCCCGAAGACGGCGGATCTACCGGGGTAAGTCCCGCCGAAGGAGCGTTGCTCAGGCTGAACTTTTCCGTCCCGATGGACAGGCTCAGCGTGGAAGACGCCCTGAACATAAACGGCCTGGGCGAGTGCGAAAATGTCTGGCTTGACGACGACAGGACACTGGAAGTAGTCCCCGAAAATAACCTTTCCCCCTGGACCGTGTACCGCTGGACATTGACTACGGCGGCGCTGAGCCGGGAAGGAGCGCCGCTGGCAAAAGAGGCCGGCGCTTCGTTTGTGACCGACGCCGACAGGATCCTTCCCTGTGTAATCGAAGTCTCCCCGCTTGTCAGGGCCGATCCCGCCACGGGACTGTACTGGCAAAAAACCGGAAGGGAGATGGAAGACGGCCTTGGATCAGGCCAGGCAATCGGGATCGTTTTTAACAAAGCCATGGCCGATTCGGTTTTACAGGCGATCCGCTTTGAACCCGCGCTGGCCGGCAGATCCGAATGGTGGACGGACAAGGCCGTGGTTTTTGTACCGGACAGGGATCCCGAACCGGAAACGGCCTATACGCTTGTCGTTTCAAAAACCGCCGATCGTTCCGGCCTTGCCATGGAAAACGAACGCCGTTTTTACTTTACCCCGGACATACCATACCTGAAGATCCTCTCGCTTGCCGCGGGAGGTCCGGTTCTCGCGGCGCCGGAAAACGGCGGCCTCTGTTCCGCGCCCGTGGCCATGCCGGACGGGATCATCGCCCTGAGCGTCCGTTTTTCCCATCCGTTTACCGTCGACGCCAGGGCCGCCGCGGTCCTCGCGTTACGCCTTGAGCCGTACTTTCCCGGCGTACTTCTTCAGCCCGGCCTTCGTTCGGCCCACTGGTGGTCGGATGATACGCTTGTCCTCGACTGGGAAGGCGCCGAACCGGGCGTGGACGGAGAAGCCCACTATTACCGGCTGGTATTTCCCGGAGGGAGGGGAGGCATTGCCGACGGCAAAGGTTCGTATCTGCGGGAAGATTACCGTTTTATTCTGGAGGCGTTGAATGAATAATAAACGGAGGCTCTTTCAAAACTTCAGTTTTGAAAGAGCAACCACTAAAAAAAGCGGTTTTGTAGGCCATAGGCCGAAAAACCGCAAGAGCTTCGGCAAAACCAACCGGGTTTTGCAAGAAGCTCGACGGTCTTGAAACTGTTTCCCTCATTCAAAGGTCCTCCCCTTCGGACGCAAGCTCTTCGAATTCTTCCTGTTCAAGCTCCGCGACCTTTTTGACGACCTGCACGGCCATTTTTTTGCCCATAACGCCCGGCCTGCACAGGAATTTTCGCTTGTTTCCGATATTGAGGGAATAAGGATCCCCCACCTGTACATTGTAAAGCCTTACCACGTCCCCTATCCGGAGCGAAAGCACGTCCCGAACGGGAACCTGTATTTTTCCAATTTCAGCTACTACATTAACATCGACCGTTGAAAGCTTGTCCTTGAGCACATTGAGGTTTTCCGTCGTGGTTCCCCGGCGTACCGAAGAATACCAGAACTGGGCGGAAAGCTTGCCGATTATCGGCTCTATGGTTAGATAAGGGATACAAAAGTTCATCATCCCTTCCACTTCCCCAACTTTTGTTTCAAGGGTCACAAGGACGACCATTTCCGTCGGGGGTACAATCTGGGCAAACTGGGGATTGGTGTCTATCTGGCCGAGCCGGGGACGAAGGTCTATAACCTGTGACCAGGCTTCCCGCATGTTTCCCAGAATACGCACGATAATCCCTTCCATAACGGCGTTTTCAATGTCGGTAAGCTCATGCTGGGCCTTGGTTCCCTCGCCGGTACCCCCAAAAAGCCGGTCTATTATCGAAAAGGTGACCGCCGGGTCGATTTCGAGGATCGCGTTTCCTTTAAGGGGATCCATGTTGATAATGGCAAGGGTTGTGGGAGTCGGTATCGAACGGATAAATTCTTCGTAGGTAAGCTGATCCACCGATGCCACGTGAACATGAACCATCGAACGGAGGTTCGCCGAAAGGCTTGTCGTGGTAAGGCGGGCAAAGGTCTCGTGCATTATCGAAACGGTACGAATCTGCTCTTTGGAGAATTTGTCGGGCCGCTTGAAATCGTAGATTTTGATCTTGCGGGTATCCGCGGCCGGACGAAAATCCTCCGGCTCGGTATCCCCGGCGTTTATCGCGGTAAGCAGCTGGTCAATTTCTTCCTGGGACAGAACTTCTGTCACGCCTTTACTCCCTTGATAACACCGAACCGCGACGCGGTTCAGATTTCCATCACATCCAGTTTGTTAAAAAGGATATTCCTTGCTTTCGCCGTATCCAGATACCGGGTATTAAGAAGTTCCTTTATTTCCTGTTTAAGATTCTCTTCGTTTCCGGGCTGCAGATCGTCGGAATGTTTGCCGGCAAAGTAATTCCGGGTAAAATCCCTGAGCTGATTTACCCTAGCGGTCAGTTCCGTCGCCGCGGCGTTGTTGTTCAGGTCGTATTCGATTAGCATATCCACGACAACGGTATGGTTTCGATCGCTGGTACGGGTAGTAATCTGCCCGATAAGGGTAAACGTGGAATATTGGGGACGGGTCCCTATATACTCCGAGGTCGGATCGATTACCGTTTGGGATTCTCCGCGGGTGTTGAGTATATTGTAGGTTATAAACGTTACGGTTACGACAAAAATAAGCGCACCAAGGCCTATGGCTACAAATTTGAGCAGATTCGGCAGAAACGCGCCGAGGCCTCCCGATTTTTTTGCGCCGCCATCTATCCCGGCTGCGTCTTCTCCGCCAAGATCCAGACCGTCATCATCACCCATTCTGGTACCTCCCAAATCCCAGAGGTCTTTTCGGACACAGAAAAAACCTCTTTTATTATACACAACTGTATAAATTTATGCAAGTAACCCTGATGTTTTGATACAAAACGCCGGTTTTTCGCAAAAATCTTCAAAAACCCAAAAAAAATTAAAATTTTCAAAGGTTTTCTTATATTATTTTCGGCAAAAATACGGAACTTAGTTAGGGTCTGTCTTAATTGGAATTGGACTAAACGATCCTGAAAACGGCGCTAGCGTTCTGTCCTATACAGATCGCATATTAACCGTATTCAACAGACAAAAGTTTATTCTTATAGTTTTGGCCAAAACAAAGAGCAAATGGCGTCAAAACCCACGCCGCCGGGATTTTGGCAGGCACACCTACAAAAAGTACCGCGGGGTGGCCACAAAAACTGACCCGGACTTGTCCCGGGGCGGTTTTTGCGGACAGGCCCCCAAACTTTTTCGTGTGCCTGCCTCGATAATCAGCGATGCGGGTTTTGCTACTATTACGACATTTGATTTCGTCAGAACACTACAGATGCGCTTCGTCAAGAATGACGATATCCACCCGCCGGTTGTTCATCCGGCCTTCCGGGGTACTGTCGTCCGAGATAGGCATAGTCGCCGCAAAACCGGCAACCTGGAAGCGGCTTTCCTCTACGCCAAGGTCGGCAAGGTAGTGCAGCACGGCGATAGAGCGGGCCGCGGAAAGTTCCCAGTTTGAAGGCCAGACGGTAACGTCGGTATCGGTACCGTCGGTATGTCCCTCGATACGAAAACGGCGGCCCCTAAGCTGCTGGGAGTTAAGAAGGCTTCCCAGCCTTAAAAGGATATCCCTGCTTTCCTCGTAGTTGATTACCGCGCTGGCCGGGGCAAAAAACATGTCCGAGGCAAGGCTGATAACGACGCCCCTTTCATCATGGGTAATCTTGACCTTGTTGGATTTTATCTCCGGTTCAAAAAGGCTCATCGCCCGGCGAAGGGACGAGCCCAGGCTGCGGCCCTGTTCCATCGACGGAAGCTGCATAATCGTATTTCCCAAATCGGCGCTTTTACCCTGGGAAAGGGTATTGCCCCCGGTTTGGGCGCCCATGCCTATCGCGTTAAACGCCGAGATCATCTGCTGAAGCTGGGTCGGATCCGATTCGTCAGGATTAAAGAGGGCGACAAAGAAACAAAGCATAAGGGTAACCATGTCGGAATAGGTTACAATCCACTCGCCTTTTGCCTCTTCCGCTTCCGGTTTTTTTCTTGCCACAGTCCGCTTCCTTCCTTAGTCCTTCACAATTTCCGCTTCAACAGACCTGCGGTCGCCCGGATCAAGGTACGAAAGAAGCTTCATCGCGAGGATTCGGGGATTGTCCCCGGCCTGTATGGAAAGAACGCCCTCAATCTGCATTTCCTTTATCTTGGTTTCCGCCCCGTCCTTGTTTTTTAGTTTACCGGCCATGGGGATCATCACCAGGTTGGCCATCATGGAGCCGTAAAGCGTGGTAATAAGGGCGACGGCCATATTGGGCCCCAGAGCGCTTTTGTCTTCCAGATTTTTTAACATGCCGATAAGACCGATAACCGTTCCCAACATCCCAAGGCCGGGGGCCAGCGTGGCCCACATATTGACCGCGGATATTTTACCCGCGTGACGGCCCTGTATCTGGCTTAGTTCGGTTTCCATAAGGGTACGGATGACTTCCGCGTCGGTGCCGTCAACTACCAGACGCAGTCCCTTCTTCATAAATTCATCTTCAAGATCCTCAAGCTCTTCTTCCAGGGCAAGAAGCCCCTCACGCCGGGCCTTTTCGGACATGGACATAAGCTTGGTAATAATGCCCCTTTCATCATGGGTGGAGATTTTAAAGCCCAGCCCCAGCGTACTAAACATCCCCAGGGCAGTACCAATGCCGCCGAAGGTAAAAAGGGCAAAATACGAGCCCAGGACAACTATCAAAACAGACGGAATATCGACAAATGTTAAAAGTCCGCTGCCCCCGGTGATAATACCGAGCCCGATCATTCCCAGACAGCCTGCCAAACCGATTAAGGTTGATATATCCATAGACTCCTACTCCTCGTTTTTGAAGGCCCCTATTCTCCGGCGGTATTCCACAATCCGTTCAATCACATCGTCTACGCCTTCTTTAACGACCACATATTTTCCCGAAAGCATAAGCAGTGTTGTATCCGGATGAACTTCGATTGACTCAATCTGGTGGGGATTTATGTAGTATTCTTTCCCGTTAAGCCGGGTAACTTTTATCATTCCTCTATGCGGTAAGCGCCGGACGAGCGGCTATTCTGCGCCCGGCGCCTTCTCCTTGTTACCGTTTCAGCGTAAGCAGTTCCTGGAGGAGCTGATCCGCCGTCTGTATGGTTCTGGAGTTCGCCTGGAAACCCCTTTGGGTTACAATCATATCAACAAACTGATCGGCCAGATCCACGTTGGACATTTCCAGGGTACCCGACACGATCTTTCCCTTGCCGGCTACCCGGGCGGGTCCGATGTTGGCTATACCGGAATTGTTCGACACTACATAGGTGTTTTCCCCGGCTTTTTCAAGGCCCCCCTGGTTGGCAAAGCTTGCCAGAGCCAGCTGGCCCAGGGTACGGTTTGTTCCGTTGGAAAAAACCCCGGTAATAATGCCGTTCTGGTCTATTTTGAAATTTTCAAGATAACCCAGGGCGTAACCGTCCTGTTCGACCGCCTTTGTCGAACTTTCACTGGCATACTGGGTAATGTTCCGGGTATAACCGCCTACCTCGCCCAGGTCAAGGGTGAATTCCTGCCGGACCGGAGCGCCGTCGTCTCCGGGGGTAGAACCTAGAACGTCGTAGGCCACGTTCATGATCACCGCGCCTTCGCCGCCGGAGATGTTTCCCGCCCCGTCCGTCGCGGAAAGGAGCAGGCCGTTGTTGTCAAATGTAACGTTAAACATGTTGGGGCCGCCCGTCGCCGGCGCTTCGTCGCCCAGGCCTATCGCGGCGTTGGCCGGCGGATCGCTCTGCGGATCCACGGCAACAACGGCGTTCCAGCTGTTGTTAACCCCCGGCACGCGGGTAAATTCAACCTGCAGTATGTGGCTTTGGCCGAAGCTGTCGAAAATGTTTATTGATGTCCGCCAGGTTCCCGCCCGTACCTGAAACTCGTTGGGGTCTTCCGGTATTTCCGGGATACGCTTGTCGATGTTACAGGCAAAGTTAACGTTGGTCGTGGCCCTGGCGGGATCTTTGGCCCCCACGGGAATAACAAGATCTTCCACGTCACGGGAAACGTCGAGAAGCTGTACGCCGTCTATGTCCTGGGCCATCCAGCCCTGTACCCTCATGCCGTTCGCCGGATTCACGAGGGTTCCCTGGTTGTCAAGGTCAAAGGCCCCGGCCCGGGTATAGTAGCTGCTTCCGCCCGATTTGAGAACAAAAAACCCCGTACCGCTGATCGCCAGGTCGGTCTGTTTACCCGTCGTTTGCAGCGAACCCTGAAGGTGAATCGTGTCAATCGACGCGATGCTCATGCCAAGACCGACTTCTTTGGGGTTTATGCCGCCAAGGTCCTCGGTAGGCCGGGCGGCGCCGGCAAGCTGCTGGTAAAGCATGTCGTGAAAGTTAACCCGGCCTTTCTTGAAACCGGTGGTATTGACATTGGAAATGTTATTTCCGATTACGTCCATCCTGGTCTGATGATTCTGAAGTCCCGAAACGCCTGAATATAATGATCGCATCATGATTGTACTCTCCTACTCAAAAACCGCACTGACCTGATCCCAGTCATAATACGTCCCGTTGACCATAACCTGGGGATTGGCTCCCCTGGTTACCGCCCGGACCACGCCCTGAACGACGGCTTCGCCGTCTACAAGCTGAACCTGTTTACCCAGCGCGGCGGCGGCTTCCGTTCCGGAAATAACATCCGCTATCCGGCCAAAGTCCCGGCTGAGCCTGCTGAAACCTTCGGACATGGCGGTCATCTGTTCCAGGCTCGAAAACTGGGCCATTTGGGCGATAAATTCCTTGTCTTCCATAGGAGCCATGGGATCCTGATAGGCAAGCTGTTTCATTAAAAGCTGCAAAAAATCGTCTTTACCGAGAACCTGTTTGGGCGCCCGGCCCTCCGCTTTCTGAAAAGTTTCGACGTTTAACTCGTCTACTTCCCGTTTCCTGAGATCCAGTTCCTCGGCGTTCATAAGGTATTCCCGCCTGCTCTGGATCGTGGTTACCGCTTCTATATCCATGTTTATCTCCTATACAAGTAAATCTACCGTCGAAAATCCGCCGCCCGAAATGCCGGAAAACGCCCCCGGTTCCGAAACGGAATCGTAGCTTGACGCGGCAAAGCGCCCGGAAAAAAACGGGCCGGTTTCATCCCCTTTCCCCCTGCCGCCGTTTCCCGAAAGATCCAGGGACGCGTCGGCAAAACCGGAATCCCTGAAAGCCTGTTCCAGGGTATGAACTTCCTTTTCAAAGGCCCTCAAGGCTTCTTCGTTTTCCACAAAGATATGCCCCGATATCTTGTTTTCGGCCATTTCAAGGTGTATCTTAACTTTCCCCAGGGTTTCAGGCTTGAGTGAAAGCCGTATGGTTCCCGCGCCTCCGTCCTTGAGGACTATGGCCGCCTGTTTTACGATATCCGGAGAAAGGTCTCCGGCAAGCTGTTCCGCCAAAAGGTCCGCGAAACCGCCGGGTCCGGTTTCCGCGCCGCGGCCCTCCCCGGCAAAGGCCTTTTCCCCGGCCAGGGACCTTTCCCCGGCGGGCCGCGGTTCGACGGTCAATTCCCGTTCCATACCATGGGACGGTTCCTGAACACGAAGATCCGGGGGAGTTTCCCGCGAAACAGGGGTTCTCTGATCCTCAACCGTGATCCGGTCTTTCCGCCTGTTCCGGTTTCCGCCAGGCCCTTCGGATTTTGCCCCTTCCCGCCGGGTTTCTTCGGCCTGTTCCGGTTTTTTCCCGGAAAAAACCGGAGAAAACTGCGTTTTTTCCGGGGAAAGGCCGGTTTTTTCCTGTTTTTTGCCTTCAGCGCCGAAAACGGCCTCTTTTCCCGCGGCTTTTCCGGGCCTGTTTTCCGGCGCGGAACCGGCTACGGCATCCACGGCGCCTGCGGCGTCCGCCGTATTCGCGGCAGCCACCGTTCCCGCGTCAGCCGTCACGGCCATGGTTTCGACCGGGGAAAGCTCTTCATGATCAGCCTTTTTTTGGGCTTTTTCCGGCCGCGGCGGTTTCCGGGAAGAAACAAGTTCTTCGGCATCCCGTTTCTTTTCCGTTTCCCGGATACGGAAACCCGCTAAAACAGGTTTTGTCTTTTTATCTTCTTTTGAAACGACAGGCGTCAGGGAAAGAGCGGAATGTTCCGTCTCCCGGGGCTGTACGGTCTGGTTTTTCCGGAGCAAGCCCGCGAGCAGCCTGCCGAAGGCGCCGATTGACCCCGTGTCTTTGGATCGGCCTTTTTTGACGGATCCGGCGCTTTCCGGATGGATACGTTCCTGCGCGGACGTATCGGAAATTTGGGGGGATATATCTAACATCTCCACCCGGCCTCCTTGATTTGTGGCTTTCCGAAAGGCCGGATAAAACCCTACTAGCAGTTTGTCGCACTTGTGCGTAAAACCGTATAAAAATTCACGAAAGTGAATTTTTATACCATGCAAACTGCCAAAGGAACCCGTAAATCGGGATATTTTTGCATAAGTATGCAAA
>JAIROH010000264.1 GCA_031257595.1 Treponema sp.
GTTTTAAAACCGGTTTAACTTGTAACGATTAGGAAGGAAAATTGTTTTCAGATGAAGAGCAGGATGCTCCGCGTAAAATTGGCGCAGCCCGTGAAACGCAATCCGGGGCTTTTCAACGGCTCTACGAAATGGCTTTTCCCATTTTATTCAGGGTAAGCTACCGGATTACCGGGAGCGAAGAAGCGGCCGAGGATCTTTGCCAGGAAGCCTTTTTCAGGTATTATGAAAAAAATATGGTGTTCCCGAATCCTGAAGAGGCAAAGTATTGGCTTATCAGGGTGGTGAAAAATTCCGCCCTTAACTATGCCAAACGAAAGGAAAGGGAAAGGAAGGCATATCAGCGGGCCTTTCGGGAAGCTGAAAAGAAAACCGAAACCGGAGAAGGGCTTCTTATTAAAGAGGAAACCCGTCTTGAGGTTGAGGAAGCGTTGAACAAACTTCCCGAAAATCTGCGCACGGTACTGGTATTAAAAGAATACGGGGAGTTAAACTACAAGGAAATAGGACGTATATTGGGTATTAGGGAAGGTAATGTCAAAGTAAGGGTTTTTAGGGCGCGGGAACGCCTTGCCGGCCTGCTTTCCGCGACCGGAGCCGCCGGGCAGGCGGATGAATAAGGATGGAAAATATGTGTCCTGATCGTCAAATTCTTTCGGTGTATTTTGATAATGAGCTTATTTCTCCCTGGAAGGAAAAGCTTGAAGCGCATGTAAGCGGCTGCCCGGAATGCGGCGCCAGACTGGAAGCCTATAAAAAAACCCGCGCCTTTCTTTCCGGCGCGGAACAACCCGCGCTCCGTGCCGCGGAAGATCGGATATGGGGAAAAATAGCGCCGCTGGAGGAAAACCATCGTAAAACCGCCGCGGCAAGGGGTTTCTGGGGCGGTTCCGTTACCGTACCCTTCCCCCTGGCCGCCGCCGCGGGAATCGTCCTTGTTGCGGCGTTCGCCCTTCTTCTTGTTTTCAGGCCGGTAAATACGCCGGTTTCCCAGTTTGCCGGGATAGGCATGGAAGTTCAGTCGATATCGGACATGAGCAGCCTTCTTGAGTACCTTGACAGCGACAATTCCGCGGACATGGTTATTATCAAGCTGCCGGAAACCACGTTTACCAGCTACGGCGAACCAAGGGTATTGCGCGCCGCGGATTATTCGAGGAACAACTGGAAAAGATGAAGCGGTTTTTTTCCGTTTTAAAACCGGGACTTGGAGTATCTTTTCTCCTTGTTACCGCCGTGATTCAGCCCCAGGAACTTATGCCTGGCCTGCGGGAGCAGGCGGTAGTCATCAACATAGTTACCAGAATTGAGGAAAACAGCCAGGAAGTGTGGAACGCCGCCAGTTCCAAGGTCACGATACCCGGCAAGCCGGTAAGCATCAGGCTGGTCGGAGGCAACGTGGTCATGGCGATACAGTTCACTCCGTATCTTCGGGACAAAGACCAGAATATCCTTGTCGCCCAGGGTCAGATTTGGCTTGTCGTGCCCAACGAGGGAATAAGCTACAAAACGACGATGCAGACCATTCCGTTGAAATTCGGGGAGCAGATCTACTTTTTCCCCCTGGGTTCCGACGGCGGCCGGAATTCCGGTATCATGACCGGCGACCCGCATATCGAGCTTTTGATTGAACTGCGGCGCTACGACGAAACCGCGCAAAATTCTCCCGAACCGGAACAGGATGCGGAAGAAAGCGCGGATCCCCAGTCCGGCAGCGAAAACTAATGGTTACAGTTATTTCCCTTGGCGGTTCCATAGTGGCCCCGCGGGAAGCCGACGGGGCTTTTCTGCGGAACTTCCGTTCCCTTATCGGCGGTCTGCTGAAGCAGGACGGGAAGCGGCGCTTTATCTTCGTGGTGGGCGGCGGCGGCCCCGCCAGGGCCTGGCAGAAAGCCTACCGGGAAGTGTGCCCGGCGGGCAGCGACGAAGAAGCCGACTGGATAGGGGTAATGGCAACCAGGCTTAACGCCCGGCTTGTCAAGGCCGTTATGGCGGACTGGTGCCCCCAGGAAATAATTATCGATCCTTCCCGGGCCGGGCCGTTTACAGGCCGGGTTCTGGTAGCCGCGGGCTGGAAACCCGGTTTTTCCTCGGATTACGACGCGGTGCTTCTTGCCGAACGTTTCCGGGCCGATGTCGTGATAAATCTTTCCAATATAGAACAGGTGTATACCGACGATCCCCGAAAAAACCCTTCGGCAAAACCCCTTTCATCAATATCATGGGGCGATTTCAGGGCAATGATCGGCGACGAATGGGTCCCGGGCAAAAACGTCCCGTTTGACCCGGTGGCAAGCCGCCACGCCGCCAAAATCGGCATCAAGGTAATCTGCGCCGCCGGGCGGGACCTTGCCAATCTGGAAAACATACTTACCGGAAAAGAATTTACCGGAACCGTGATCGCCTAAAAAAGATGACTGACACCCCTGCGCGGCCGTCCCTGTTTTAAACTGCCGGAAAAGCGGTATACTTATTACAAGGATCGAAACATGGAGACAACGCAAACCGTAGAGGAAAAGCCGGATTTTGACAAAGTCTGGGCGGCAATACAGGCCACCAATGAACAACTCAAGGAAACCGACCGTATTGTCAAGGAAAATGCCATCCAATTAAAAGAAACCGACAAGCAAATAAAGGAAACCTATAAGCAAATGAAGGAAACCGACAAACGGGTCGGGGAAATCACCAACCGTTTCGGCGAAATGGTTGAATATATGGTCGTGCCGAACCTGGTCGCGAAATTCAGGGAACT
>JAIROH010000014.1 GCA_031257595.1 Treponema sp.
GTCTCCGGTAGCGATAAGCGCCTCGGAGGTTTTAAGGTGCCGTTCCATCCCGTCCTCCCTCATAACCGGCTGGGGCAGTGTTTTTACGATACAAAAGGACGTTTCCCCCTTAATTTTTATCGCCCCAAGGGAATTCCAAAACGAAAAAACCTTGTTTGCGGAATCGGCTTTCCTGTTGGACGTTGCGATATACTGCCCAAACGGCGTGAAATTTTTAACGGTGGCCTTTACGGCTTTGATCTTTTTTATGTTCATGTTCTTCCCTTTTATAAACGAATCTATAAACGAAGCCACTCCCAAAAACTGAAGTCTTGGGAAAGCCTCAACGGACAACAACATCGGCAAAGGTCTTGATCAAAAGCGAACCCACTACCGCGCCGGGATCGATCTTGCCGAGGGACTTTTCCTGGTTATAGGCCATGCGGCCGAATTGGGCCGCCATGGTTTTGGTGTTTTCGCAGCCGGCCGCCGCCGCCGTTACGGCGTCCGCGAAACCGTCGCTTAAAGATCTTCCTTCGGCGGCGGCTTTCTCAAGCGCCGCGGCGGCGGGATCCAGGGAATCGACGATCGTCTTGTCGCCGGGTTTTGCCTTGCCCCGTTCCATAAGGCCGTCCACAAAACCCCGCCAGAATTCCGCCATGTCCGCGAGGGCAAGGCTTGTTTTTTCCTTTACCGCCTTTCCTCCGCGCATAAAACCCGTTCCCATAAGGGTACCCATCGTGGAGGGAGCGGCTTTTGCCATTGCCATGCCGCCTTTTATAAAAACCTTCCCCAAATCGGTTTCTTCCGTAGAGGCAGTTTCTCCGGCGGCGGCGGTAAAGGCGTTCGACATCGTAAGCCCTAAATCGCCGTCGCCCATGACGCCGTCAAGTTCAATCAGATAATCCCTGTTTGAAACCATGGTTTCTTTTAGAGAGGCAAACAGGGCCTTTACATGCTCCAAGGTCAGCGCAGCGGCAGCCATTTTACGCCTCCAGTTGAACCTGTTCAAAGAAGGGGGTATAGGCCGGTTTGGCGAGGAATCGCTTAAGTTCTCCGTCGAGTTTCAAAACGGAGATTGAAGCGCCGGCCATTTCCATCGAAGTGGCATATTCACCGGCATATACATGGAATACTGAGATGCCCCTGGCTTTCAAAATCTCCGCGGCCTTGCGGTAAAGAACGTACAATTCTTCCTTGGGCGTCGCCCCCAGCCCGTTGACGAGTACCGCCACTTCATCCCCCGAATTATAGGGAAGATCGGCAAGGATTTTATCCATCATGATTTGTACGATTTCGTCGGCGGTTTTCAGCTTGCCCCGTTCAATGCCCGGTTCGCCGTGTATGCCCATGCCCAGTTCCATCTCGTCTTCGCCGATGGTAAACGAAGGTTTTCCCACTTCGGGAACCACGCAGGGAGAAAGAGCCACGCCCATCGTCCTGACATTCGCCGCGGCTTTATCGGCCACGCGTTTTACCTCATCAAGACTTAAAAGTTCATCCGCGGCCGCCCCCGCGCATTTGTATACAAAAAATATCCCCGCTACGCCGCGGCGTTTTTTCTCCTGCCCCCTGGGGGATGACGCCACGTCTTCGCCGGCCACCACGGAAAGCACCTTGATGTCTTCGGCGTCGGCCATTTCGGCGGCCATGTCAAAATTCAAAATGTCTCCGCCGTAGTTTCCGTAAATGTAAAGCACCCCGGCGCCCTGGTTGATCGCCTTGGTTACCTCAAACATCTGATCCGCCGAGGGGGATTGAAATACCCCGCCTACCGAACAACCGTCAAGCATCCCGTCTCCCACATATCCCAGGAACAGGGGAAGATGCCCCGAGCCGCCGCCGGTGGCAATGCCGACCTTGCCTTTTTTCGATTTGGCGTTGACCAGACAGCGGTAATCGTTGTTGACAATTTTTACCTTGTCCGGATGGGCCGCCAGGATTCCCTGGATCATTTCATCCACAAAATCAACCGGTTTGTTAATAAATTTTTTCACGCTTCCCTCCTAATGTGATGCTTTACTTTGCCGAACTCGATTCCCGAATTCTTTTTTTCTCGTGATATTTCGTAATAAGAAAATTAATTACCATAATAAGAAGAAGCGCCAGTCCCCAGATAAATTTTTTCGTAAAAGCCGAAAAAGCCAGAATGTTTAGGCCGCTCTGGGTAAACTGGAGGATCATAATTGCCATGACAAGTCCCACAACGCTTCCGGTTCCACCCTTGGGATCGGTTCCTCCCAGTACGGATACCAGAATTGCCTGGAGCAGGTAATCCGTACCGTAACCGGGCCGCATGGAATTGGTACGGGAAATCATAATCAACGATGAGATACCCGCGAGGACGCTTGAGATCATATAGGTCCGGATCAACACCATGGTATTGTTGACGCCGGAAAACCGGGAAACGACAGGATTGGCCCCCAGCATATACATGTTAAAGCCAAGCCGGGTCCGGCGCAGTACAAAGGTTACCAGCGCCGTCACGGCCACGAATATCAAAAACGGAACCGGAATGCCCGCGATAAATCCGTTGCCAATAACGTCGATCTCCGGGGGGAAACCGGTGATGCCGTGGCCTTTGGTAAAAATGATCGCCAGCCCCATAAGAAGTCCCTGGGTACCCAGCGTAGCCAGAATCGGCGGTACGCCGGCCAAGGCGATGAGGCTCCCGTTAACGGCCCCGCTTAGCGCCGCCACAACCAGGACCACGATAACCGCCAGGAAAACCAGGGTTATCCCGGAAAAAACTCCGGCGGCCTGTCCCGACGCCAAAATAATGGCCGCCAAAACCCCCGTAAGGTTGGCGACCGCCACCACCGAAAGGTCTATCCCGCCGACCACCATGGAAAGCATCATTGCCAGGGTTAAAAGGCCGAATTCGGGGAACTGGGCCAGCATCGAACGGAAATTCCTGCTTGTGGGAAACCGGTCCGGCCTGAGCGTCGAAAAGAGCACAAGTATACCGAGCATCAGAATAAACAGGACTATGTTTTTTGCGAAACCGGTCCGGTAGGCGCTTAGGGAATATAACAGGCCGGGCTTTTCACGTTTGACTGCCATACTTTAACTCTCCAACGCCGGATTTTCCGCCGGCCCAGGCGCGGTTTTTTTCCGGAATTTGATTTTGTTTTGTACGTTGGTTATGGTAACGCCGATAACAATAATCAAACCTACAAAAAAGTCCTGCCAGTACGAGGAAAGGCCGATTAAAACCAGATTTTTCTGGAGTATCATGATCATGGCAACGCCAAGCATGGTACCGGTAAGAGTTCCCGTTCCGCCCGTTATCCTGGCGCCTCCCAGAACCACCGCGGCGATGACGATAAGTTCCGTTCCCACAAGGTACATCGGGTTTCCGTAACGGATAAGGCTGATATGGATAACTCCCATAATCCCCGCCAAAAAACCGGCGTAACAGTAGATAAAAAACTGTATTTTATGGAGATTAAACCCCGATCGTTTGGCCGCTTCGGGATTGCCTCCCAGGGCGTAGATGCCCCTGCCGATCATCGTAAAGCGCAGAATAAACCATGTCAGCAGCAGAAGAAACAGCAAAATAAAGAAGAAAACCGAAAGTCCGTAAGGCGTTCCGTCGGGAAGGTTCCACTTGATAATGTTGAGATTCCCGAAATCTTTGAAACACTGGGGCAGATCCCCGACATTCAGGGATTTGGTTCCCACAAATTCCAAAAGAGCCCCGTGGAAAAGGCTGGACGTACCCAGCGTAGCGATAAGGACCGGTATCTTAAAAATCGAAACAAAGACCGCGTTAATCGCCCCCAGGCTTATCCCTACGGCAACGGCGACGAAAAAAGCGACAAAAATATTGTTTATCCCCGTGGCAATAAGAAAACGGGCGGCTATATATTCGGCGCAGATGGCCACGGCGGTACAGGATACGTCGGTTCCCCCGGAAAGGAGCACGATAAAAACACCGATAGCCAGAATAGCCGTTCCCGTGGAATTTTTTACCAGGTCGGCAAAATTATCCAGCGTTAAAAAAACCGGATTAATAATGGTAATCGCCAAAGAAAAGACTATCAGCACCAGGGCCAAATAGGTTTCGTTATGCGTAAAAAGTTTCCGTATGTTCATCCCGCCGCTCCCAGTCCCGCGTCCCGGCTTATCACCTCAAAAACCTCTTCGGCTTTTACGTTTGACGCGTCGCCAATCTCTTTTACAATCCGCCCCCTGGCCATGATCAAAACCCGGTTACAGTTATCCAGGATTTCGGGGATTTCGTCGGAAATCATGATAATCGCCATTCCCTCTTTTGCCAGGCCGCGGATAATTTCGTGGATGGTATGCTTGGATCCTATATCGATGCCGATCGTAGGCCCGTCAAGTATAAAAACCGCGGGATTGATCGCCAGCCATTTGGCAAGAACCACGCGCTGCTGGTTGCCCCCGGAAAGACTGTTGGCCGGCGCCAGATGGCTTGGCGTTTTAATGGCCAGCTTTTTAACCCACTGATTTTTCGCCTCTTCCTGCCGGCCCTTTACAAGAATTTTTATTTTATTCAAGAATTTGTCCAGGATGGTGATAATAATGTTGTTTCCTATCGATTGTTCAACAAAAAGCCCCTGGGAAAGGCGGTCTTCCGGAAGATAGGCGATACCGTTGGCGATGGCGCTTGCCGGCCCGGTTATTTTAACGATCCTGTCCCTGATCCTGATTTCTCCTGAATCCGGCGGATTAAGGCCGAACAGCGCCAGCGCCGTTTCCGTTCTGCCCGAACCGATAAGGCCGGTAATACCGAGGATCTCTCCCCGCTTTAAATCAAAACTGATATTGGAAAACTGGCCGGCCTTGTTTAAATTCCTGACCGACAGTACCGTATCCGCCCCGGCGGCGTTGAATTTGTACGGTTCGGCATTGAAATTCTGTCCGGTCATAAGGAAGACAAGCTTGTCGTTGTCAAGCTCCGAAGCGGAATAATCGCCGACTTTTTTTCCGTCTTTTATAATTGTAACTTTTTCGGCAATCTCAAAAACCTCGTTAAGCTTATGGCTTACAAAAAGGATCGCGATCCCTTTTTTCTGAAGTTTCGAGATAACCTCAAACAGGTGGTTTACTTCTTCTTTTGTAATGGCCGAAGTGGCTTCGTCCATAATGATAAGTTTGGCGTTTTGGGTAAGGGCGCGGGAAATTGCCACAATCTGTTTGCGGGCCATCGGAAGGTTTTCGATTTTTTCGTTTAAGTCAATCTTTTCGCCGATTTCTTCCAGCGCCTTTTCCGCCTCACCGTAAATTGTTTTCCAGTTAACGATACGGCTGTTTGATTCAAGCATCTGATTCATCGCGATATTTTCCGCCACGGTCATATTGGGGAAAAGGGAAAGGTCCTGATAGATAATCTGAACGCCGGAACGTATTGATTCAATTGAATTAAGGGTCCGCGTTTCGGTCCCGTTTATGATAATGGCCCCGGAATCGGGTTTATGAACGCCGCCGATAATTTTAATCAGCGTGGATTTACCCGAACCGTTTTCTCCCACAAGACAGTGAATTTCTCCTTTTCCAATGGAAAGATCCACATTATCCAGGGC
>JAIROH010000108.1 GCA_031257595.1 Treponema sp.
CTGTGCGCAAAAGCGCACTTTTGAAACCGGCTTTTGTACTTTTTAGAGGCCCTTTGGGCCTTACAAAAGTACTTTTTTATTGGTAGTGATTTCAAAATTTCAATTTTGAAATCACCTCAACTGTCTACTCTTATTAGTTTTGACCAAACCAAAGACTCCATATTGCCGAAATCTGTCGGCGGCGGTGATACCGGTGATGTACATGTGCCCGGAGGATATAACAGGCGCACACAGAAAGAAGGCGAAGGCGGATGTCACCGGTCAATCGCCACGGGCCTTGACCGGGGCATTGCCGGTGACAGGCCCCGCCATTTTCGTTTTTGTGCGCCTGTTCAGGGCACGGGCACATATGCCCCACTAAGCAGCGACATGGGTTTTGCTGTCATTACGACATTTGATTTTGTCAGAACACTAGCAGTTTGTCGCACTTGTGCGTAAAACCGTATAAAAATTCACAAAAGTGAATTTTTATACCATGCAAACTGCCAAAGGAGCCCGTAAATCGGGATATTTTTGCATAAGTATGCAAAAATATCCACAAGTGCAACAGGCTCCTAGGCACTGGCAGATCTGTGCTGAAGCGTCAAATCCGCGATAACCAGGGCCGTCATTGCCTCGACTACAGGGATTACTCTTGGCAAAATACAGGCGTCGTGACGGCCGGAAATCCTGATCTCTTCGATCTCACCGTTCCGGTTCACCGTTTTTTGGGGTGCGCTGATGGACGCCACGGGTTTGAACGCGGCCCGGAATTCCAGATCCATGCCGGTGGAAATCCCGCCCAGGCTGCCCCCGGCCCTGTTGGTTTTGAACGACAGCCGGGGTACGCCGGGGGGAAGATCCCCGCCGGAGGAATCCGGGCCGGGCCGGGGAGCCGGAACAGGTTCGTCGTTGTTCTCCGATCCCCGCAGGAGCGCGGCGGCGAATCCCGCGCCAAACTCAATGCCCTTGCACGCGCCGATGGACAGTACCGCTTCGCCGATTCGGGCGGGAAGTTTGCCGAATACCGGCTCCCCAAGGCCCGGCGGCAGGGCGGAGACGCGGCAGGAGACAAAGCCTCCGGCGCTGTCTCCCGCCGCAGCCAGTTCGGCAAGCCGCTTCCCGGCCCGGCCCGCGGGATCAGGCCCGCCGGGGCCGGAAAGGTCTATGCCCGCCGCCTGGGACACCCATGCCGTAACGGTTACGCCCATCGGCGCAAGAAACGCCTTCGCTACCGCGCCGGCGGCAACCCTGCCGACGGTTTCCCTGCCGGAACTCCGGCCGCCGCCGCGGTGATCCCTAAAGCCGTATTTGGCGTCCCAGGTCCAGTCGGCGTGTCCGGGCCGGTAACTGTTTTTAAGGTTATCGTAATCGTCCGAACGCTGGTTTGTGTTTCTGACAACAATCGCGATGGGGGTTCCCAGGGTTTTACCTTCAAAAACGCCGGAAAGAATTTCCGGGCTGTCCTCTTCGTTCCGGGCGCTTGTTCCGGGTGCGCCGTTTCCGGGACGGCGGCGGCGCAGATCCCGGACAATGTCTTCCGTATCAAGAGAAATTCCCGCCGGGCAGCCTTCGACCACGCAACCGACAGCCGGCCCGTGGGATTCGCCGAACGTGACAACCCTGAAGATGCTGCCGAAAATGTTTCCCGCCATCGTTTGGTTTAACTCCCGGCTTTACAGGGTAACAGGGCTTCCAGTTCCGCAAGAGCCGGAGGGTTGGCCCCTTTGCGGGAACATACGATCGAAGCCGCCTTGTTGGCAAAGATCAGCGCTTCGCGAAGTTCTTTTTCTCCCAGGCCCGACAGGGCTTTACGGGACATGCGGCCGTTTTTTTCAAGCCACGCAAGCAGTGCGCCGTGAAATGTATCACCCGCCCCGATTGTATCGATTACCGGCAGATCGATTACCGGAGCCGTTACGCGCAACCCATCCGTTCCGTTTCGGAACGCCGTCGCCCCGTCCGCCCCCAGCGTAACGGTCACAAGCCGCGGCCCTCCGTTAACACGTGTTTCACCGGTAGTGGAACCCAGGGCGAAGATTTTTTCCACCGATTTTTCAAGCCCCGCTCCGGGATAGATAAAGTCAAAATCGGCGGATGAAATTTTAACGATGTCGGAAGCTTTGACCCAGGTTTCAAAACGCCTTATATAGGCGTCCCTGTTTTTTATCATCATCGGCCTGACATTGGGATCGAAGGAAATTACCGGCCCGTCTTCCCGTGCGCTTTCACGCAGAACAAGGCTTTCAATCGTCGAGGCGGAGCTCTCCATCGTCATCGAGATGGAGCCGAACTGCAGGCATGTTGTTTCAGGCGGAAGCTTCGGCGGAAGATCGCCGGGAACGAGGGAACGGTCCGCCGCGCCTTCCGTATAAAAAATGTACGAAGGCTCCTGTCCGTTTTCAAGTTTGACAAACGCCAGCGTGGTAGTTTGATCCGACCGGGTAACAAGCTCTGTGGATACGTTGTTGCGCTCAAGGTTTTCCGTCAGCTCTCTGCCGAAAAAATCCCCGGAAAGCCGGGCGAGAAAGGCCGTTCCGTTTTTCCCGTTCGTTTTTCCAAGAAGCCGTCCCGCCGCTACGGCGGTATTGTAGGGACTTCCCCCCAAACAGGGAACATAAACGTCCCTGCCCTCAGCGTTTTTCTCGGGCACCATGTCGATAAGCGCCTCGCCGCAGCAAATAACCATGATTAATAGTAAACGCTTTTTTCCGTTTTGAAAACGCCTTTAAGAAAGGCTGTTCAAAAAATCAACTATGATTCTCGCGCAGGCCTCCGGCTGTTCCTGATGGGGAAGGTGGCCTGCCCCCGGAATCACATGCAGTTCCGCGTCTTTTCTGACGGTTTGAAAATATTTCCCCTGGGCTCTCGGAACAATCCGATCTTCGGATCCCCATATAAGGCTGATGCTTCCAGGCCAGGACGCGGCGCGCTTTTTCATCCTTCCCGACATAAAACACCAGACCCCGAGCATACTTCTTAACGTGGAAAAATAGGAATGTTCCTGGGCCGGGCTTGTAACCCGGTCAATAACCCGTTCACGCAGAAAGTCCCTGTCTTCCGCGGGCAGGGCGGCAATATCGGCATAATAGGGAAAAAGGGATTTCCAGCCGCCTTCG
>JAIROH010000123.1 GCA_031257595.1 Treponema sp.
TGCCGCGATAAAAGCGTATATAAAAGACTGGAATAAAAGCGGACGCAAGTTTCAATGGTCAAAAACCAGCGGTGAAATAATCCGAAAGATCAAAAAACATAAAACGTTGAATTCATAAATATGATAATTACAGAACACTAGCTATTTCTAGCTATTTCTAGCTATTTTAGGAGGAAACAAAATGAAACGCGTAGGGTTGCTTATTGTAATCATGTTTGTTTTATCGGCGGCTGTGTATGCTCAGACAATTACAATTACATTGTCTGATGTTACAACTGGAAGGGTAGTATCAAACGAGGCAGGTGTAGACACAACTGCTTGGTTCCGGTCTACAACTACAACACCTGGACTTAGTGGTCTTCCTTGGCTTGTAGCCGGTAATTATACAGGTCAAGTAAGCAAGAAGGGATCACGTGATGCCATTATCATTTTTGGGGGTCCCAATAATATAGCCTCTGAAAGGGGAATATTTATCCATATAGGGAATAGTCCAAGTGATTCTGATGGTTGTGTTGTTATTGCAGGAGCACAAACTGGAGGTGCTATGCATACATTGTATTCAGAACTAAGTAAAAATTATGGGCTTCATCGTGGGACATTTACAATTCGTGTAATAGATAACCGCCCAACACAAACTACAAATAACAATTCCCAAATGTTTAATTTTGAAGGAACATGGGTTGGAGTTGATAATAATTACAGCTATATTTTTAGTGGTTCTAATTATACAGTGAGACAAAATAATTCAGGTTGGGTAAATGTGGAAAGAGGAACATTTTTCGTAAATGCGGGCAAAACAAAATTCACTCAAAGTATGACTCATTACTGGGATGGTGGTTGGGTAGCAGAACGTGGTTCAGCCGTTTTTGATTTAACTATATCAGATAATCATTTTACGATTACTGGTTATACTGAAGTAAATGGTAATTTTAGTGAAACATATTCAAAACAGTAAAAATATAATTTACGTCGCATAACAGGTCTGTATGCGCTTCGGTTTTTGGAAATAAGGCGGCAATGGCATCGGGGAAGCCGATCAGCCCGTCCACGGCCACAAGAGTAAACTTTTGTCTGTTGAATGCGATCTGCACAAGATAACCTGCTAGAGCAACGGGATGGTGTGGGCTTTCCCGAGCGGATAAAAGGTTCCCCAGAGCGGCGCGGTTTTTTCTTCCGTTTTGGCGTTCGCTTTCGGGCCGCGGGTAAAGAGCCGGGTTTCCATGCCGTCGTCATGGCGTATAACGACCCCGTCCAGGGCGGCGATAATTGCCCGGTATTGTTCCGCCCGGCCGGTGGAATCCCCGGCAAAATCGTCCATCGCAAAAAGCGGCGCAAATTCCAGTGACGTATGGAGGCTCCGCATAATCGAAAGTATAAGGGGATTGGTTTTCCGGCAGACATAAAACGGCCCCGCTTTCAGGTAAAAACGGAAAATGGTTTCCCTGATATTTTCACGGTTTGTCTTAAACGCCTTTTGGTAAAATGTTTCGTCAAAGTCGGCAAGCCCTTCGTCAAAAAGCAGCGAAAATTCTTCCGCGTCTATTTTACAGTATACGGAAAAATCTATCGTGCTAAATACCAGGTCTTCAAAACTGCCGCCGTAAACCGTGCCGGGCGGTGTTTTGGCGTTAATTTTCGCCAATTCCTGATGCACAAACCTGATGCGCCGGTATCGGCTTTCAATCCGCCGCCGTATAAGCGCCGTCACGGTTTCAGCATCATGCTTCATAAAGTTCCTGAAGAAAAAGAGACGCCGCCTGGGCCACGTTCAGACTTTCAATGACGCCGGTACCGGGAATACGGGCAAGTATGGAACAGTTTTTTTTAACCTCTTCGGAAAGACCGTTTTCTTCGTTGCCCAGAACAAGGATTATACCGGAACGTTTCCCCGTGTTTTTTTTCCTGACAAGCGGAGGAAGATCCCGTATGCGGATACGGGCGCGGGGATCGGCGCCTATCGTAACAAGGCGGCCTTCGGCCGCGTGAAGAAAAGCCGCCGGATTTCTGATACGGCGGAAAAGGATATGTTCCATGCCGCCTTCGGCTACCCTGTAGGCGCTGGTACTTAGTTCCAGCCCTTCGGTAAGTACCGCGGCGGCGGCGTCGAAAAACGCCGCCGAACGGATAATCGCCCCAAGGTTGTGATCATTCCCCACGTCACAAAGCAAAAGACAGGTTTTTCCCCCGGCGGCCCAGGCGTCAATATCCTCTTCCGCGGCCGGGGCGACTTCGGGAGCGTAGATCATTGCCGCGACCCCCTGGTGATGGCTGCTCTTGCAGATACGTTCAAGCTCCTCGTCCAAACAGATCTTGTATGGCCGTTTTCGTTCGGCAAGTTTTTTGCACAGACCCGAAAAATCCTGAAGCCTGTCTTCCCGTAAAAAAAGACGGTTTACGGTTTTCGGATGAACTTCCGCAAGGGCTTTAACTGCATTAAAACCGCAGACGGCAAGTTCGTCGGTAAGTTTGTTTCGCATATTCTTCTCCGTAGCGACCGCGCCAGGAACAATCCGCCGCCCGCTTGTTAACGCCGGTTGAACCGTCCGGCTGTGGACGAAGTATACCATAACGATTATCATTGCACTATGAGAACAAAACCGGATTATTACGACATTGATCTCTACGGTGACGGAAAGGCATCGGCGGAAATATGCGAGATTCGGCCCCACGGCGACAAGAAGGCGGCTGTGCTTGACAGGACTGTTTTTTATCCTGAAGGAGGGGGCCAGGGCGCGGATCGGGGAACGATAAACGGATGCGATGTTCTTGGCGTTGAGGAAGAAGACGGAGAAATACTCCATATTCTTTCCGGCGATTGCTCCCTGGTTCCGGGCCCCTGCGAGCTTGTCCTGGATCTTTCGCGGCGGCGTGATTTTACGGTACAGCATACGGCTCAGCATCTTGTGTCCGGCATCATGCTGCGTCTTACCGGGTATCCTACCGTATCCATGCATTTGGGAGAAGAGTATACGACGATCGATGTGGACGGAAAAAACATAGACAAGGCAACCCTGCTGAAAGTTGAGGATGAAGCCGCCGCCGCTGTTGAGCGGAATGTTCCGGTAGTAACCCACCTGTGTCCTCCCGAACGGGTTGAAGATTTTCCGCTGCGTAAAATTCCGCCCAAGGGTGAAGATGTAATACGGGTTGTGGAGATCAGGGGATACGATTTTTCCCCCTGCTGCGGGACTCATGCGTCGGGCGCCGCCCAAATAGGAATGATCCGTATTCTGGGATCCGAAAAATACAAGGGCATGACGCGGGTCTATTTGATCGCCGGAAGACGCTGTCTTAAAGAGAGCCGCGTGCTCAGGGAAAATGCCGAAGCCATTTCCAGGGCCCTTAGCGTGCCTGTAGAAGAAACAGGCGCGGCGGCTCTGGCTCTTCTGGAAAAAGCCGGCGAAATGGAAGAACGGCTCAAGGCGTTGGCGGAAGAAGCGGCCCGGATAAGGGCCTGCGCCATAATAGAGAAAGCGGAGCTTGAAGGAGCGGGTCCCGGTGTCTGGCATACGGAATATTTTCCCGCCGCGGGCATGGAAGAAGTAACCAACCTGGGTAAACAGCTGCGGGAACTGTCCGGCGCGGTATTTGTGCTGGGGGCGGGAGAGGACAGAAAGTTCGCCGCTCTTTGTTCCGCCGAAGGGACCGACATACGCCCAAGACTGAAAGAGGCGCTGGAAAAAGCGGGCGGAAAAGGCGGCGGGGGAAAAGATTTTTTTCAGGGCCAGTTTGCTTCCCGTGATCAGTTAAAGGCTTTTCTTGCGGGACTTGGGGCGGAGGTTCAGGCTTAGCCGGAAAGGTTTCCTGTGAAAATAACTACCAAAACCGGAGACGGCGGTTATACCGGTCTTTTATCGGGCGGCAGGGTTCCCAAAAACGATCCCCGCATTGAGTGTCTGGGCGCCGTGGACGAACTGGACGCGTTCCTCGCCGGCGCGCTTTTGACCGGACCTTCGCCGCGCGGCGCCGAAATGGTAGGCGCCGTCCGGGACGAACTTTTCGCCGTAATATTGCCCGCCATCGCGGGCATCCCGTCCCGCCCGCCGGACATTGCGCTTCTTGAAAGCAAAATCGCCGGGCTTGAGGCGCAGATTCACCGGGATAACGGATTTGTCCGGGCCTGGACGCGGCCGGTTTCGGTTGCGTTGAACATTGCCCGGACAATCTGCCGCCGGGCGGAACGGAACGCGGTAACACTGAGCCGGTCCGGCACGGGCAATGCCGGTCCGGGCCTTTCCGGTGAAAAGCCCGAAAACGGCGTGGCGGTCTACCTTAACCGGCTGTCCGATCTGCTTTTTCTGCTTGCCGTAAGCGAAGAAACGGCATAGCCGTTCCGGACAAAGCCGATGAACGGAACGCGGCGTATCATTCATACGATAGACCCTGTGTACAACGCGGATTCCCGGGTACTGATACTTGGAACCATGCCTTCTCCCCGGTCCCGGCTGGCGGCGTTTTATTACGGAAACAGGCAAAACCGGTTCTGGACCATACTCGGCGCCGTATTCAAGGAAAACATCGGCCCGTCGACCGCCGCGAAAAAACAATTTTTGCTTGACCGGCATATCGCGCTGTGGGACGTTCTTTCCGAATGTGACATATCGGGAGCCTCGGATTCGTCCATACGGAATCCCGCCGCCAATGATTTTAGCGCCATATTTGAAACGGCGGCAATCCGGGCGGTTTTAACGACCGGCAGGACGGCATATAACCTTTACGGCAGGCTCTGCTCGGCAAAATACGGCGCGCCGTTTTACTATCTGCCTTCGCCAAGCCCGGCAAACTGCGCGATGAGCCTCGAACGGATTACCGGGATGTACAAAAAATTGCTGCTGCGATTTTGCGCCGGGTAGTAAATTCCCGAACAAAGCCTTCCAAAATCTTTTGTGCCGGGTTATACTTCCGTTATGGCCTACGAAGTTACCGCCACGCGGCGCCGTCCAAAAACCTTTGACGAGCTTGCGGGGCAGGAATTTGTAAGTTCTATTCTTAAAAGTTCCCTTGAACAGGAACGTATCGCCCACGCCTATCTTTTTTCCGGGCCGCGGGGCTGCGGTAAAACCAGCGCCGCGAGAATACTTGCCAGGGCCCTGAACTGTGAAAAAGGCCCTACAACGAACCCCTGCGGGGTCTGCTCCGCCTGTCTGGAGATAAGCCGGGGGGCAAGCCTTGACGTTATCGAAATAGACGGCGCCTCGAACACATCGGTGAATGATGTCAGGCAGATCAAGGACGAGGTGCTTTTTCCGCCCAATTCCGGAAAATACAAAGTTTACATTATCGACGAAGTACACATGCTTTCCAACAGCGCGTTTAACGCCCTGCTCAAGTCCATTGAAGAGCCGCCGCCGTATATCATCTTTATTTTTGCCACTACCGAGTTTCACAAGGTTCCGGCAACCATCAAAAGCCGCTGCCAGCAGTTCGCGTTCAAGTCTATTCCCGTTGAAACCATTCAGAAAATCCTTAAAGAAACCTGCGCCGAAATAAATGTCGAGGCGGAAGACGAAGCCCTGTTCTGGATTGCCCGCGAAGCTACGGGAAGCATGAGGGACGCCTATACGCTGTTTGATCAGATTGTGTCTTTTTCGGCGGGGCAGATTCGCTTCTCGCTGATAAAGGAAAAATTCGGCCTTGTCGGGCTTGACGAGCTGAACGCCCTTGCCGGGGTCTGCGCTTCCAACGACAACGCCGGGGCCTTTGAGGTAATCGATCGCCTGCTGGAAGCCGGCGTTGCGATTGAACAGTTTGTGATAGATCTTGCGGGATATTACCGGAGCCTCCTCCTTATAAAAGCGGGGATTACCAAAGAATCCCTTCTTGGCTATGGCTCCGGCCGTTTTTCCGCCGCCGTCCTGGAAAAGCTTTCCGTTCCCCAGCTTGAAGAAGCGGTTTCCATGCTGCTTGGCCTGTACCGGGATTTACGTTATTCCCTTTCGCCCCGTTTTGAACTTGAAGCCGCGGTATCAAAACTCTGCTGGCTTGACAGGTGGATTTCTCCGCGGGAACTCCGCGCCGCGGTAGAGTCGGCCCGTTCCGCCCTGGGTTCGGCCGTGCCTTTGCCGGTGACAGAGCGGAGCGCGGCGGACCGGGCTGCCGAGCCGGAGGCCGCGCCTTTGCCGGCGGCGGATCGTGAAGCCGGAGCGGGCCCGCCGGCCGGGGAGAACAGCGGCTTTATGGACAGGCCCGGCGCGTTTACCGAAGGTTTCAAACAGTTTCTCGCCCATAAGGCGGAAGACAAAATGGAAGATAAGGTAGAAACAATCCCTGAAGAAGCCGAAACGGTACGGCGGCTTTTCCGGGGGACGGTGGTAAAGTGACTATCAATCCATTGGACATATTGAAGAACGTCCAAAAACTCCAGGAACAGATGGGTTCCTTCCAGGAAAAGCTTGTCGAAATTTCAGAAACCGGCTCGGCGGGGGGCGGGATGGTCGAGGTTGAAATCAACGGGAAAATGGAAGTCCTTGCGGTACGGATCAGTCCCGAAGTGGTTGATCCAAACGACATTCAAATGCTCCAGGATCTTATCGCGGCGGCGGTTACTTCGGCGCTGGAAAAGATCAACGCCCGCATCAAAAATGAAATGGGCCTTTTGGCCGGCGGCATGGGAATCCCCGCCATTCCGGGTCTGTTCTGATGAAGCTCTCCAAAACAGACCCGCAAGTTTCGTCCGGGGCGGGACACAGCAAATGAACGAAAATTTCAACGCCATCGACAGGCTTACTTCGCTGTTTTCAAAATTGCCGGGGCTGGGGAAAAAAAGCGCCGTCCGTCTTGTGTACCATATCCTTGACGCCGATCCCGCGTACGCCCGCGCCCTGGGCGAAGAACTTATTGCCTTTCACGGTTCAATACGGCGCTGTTCCTGCTGCGGCAGCTTTACCGAAAGCGACCCCTGCCCGATCTGCGCCGATCCCGGCAGGGACGGCTCGATCCTCTGTGTGGTTGAGCGCGCCCAGGACGTACGTTTTATTGAGGAGTCAAGGGAATTCCACGGCCGTTTTCATGTTCTGGGCGGCCTTATCGCTCCGCTTGAAGGCGTTACCCCGGAAAAACTCCGTATCGGCGAACTTGTTTCACGGGTCCGCCGGGAAGGTATCC
>JAIROH010000149.1 GCA_031257595.1 Treponema sp.
GTCCCAGGTTGTCGCGCAGTCCCAGCCGATCGGCGCGCATCCGTACCTGGCCGGCGCTTTCTTCCCCGGAAATGTACAAAATCCGGCCCCTGGTCTCCGCCGCCGCGGCGGCCTGGAGAAGCAGGGTGGATTTACCGATACCCGGCTCGCCTCCCAGCAGTACCGCCGACCTTTTCATGATTCCGCCGCCCAAAACCCGGTCCAGTTCGGCAAGCCCGCTTCCGATGCGTTTTCCTTCCTGGGGATCTACCGACGAAAGGGGAAAAGAACGGCTCGGGCTTTCATTCCGCCCCGGCCGCCTGCCCGGATCGACGACCGTTTCCGCAAGGGTATTCCATTCCCCGCATTCGGGGCATTTTCCCAGCCATTTGGGTTCTTCATGACCGCAGGACGTACAGCGGTAAAGGGTTTTTTCTTTCTTCATCCGGGTATTCCGCAAAACAGATTTTAACAGACTTTAAACGCTAATCAATGGTGAGGGACAGCCAAATGGTGTCGGTATCGAAAACCGTAAAAGGAATACACAACAGCCGGGTTCTTTCTTCGGGGATGACAATGAACCGGGCATTCCCCCGGACAACGGCGGGAAGGGAAATGATTATCTTGAACATATCTTCCAGGTTTTTTTTGACATTCCCGGCGATAATGTTTACGATTTCGCCGATTGCGTCAACCACATCGGCGTCGGAAAAATCGATCCCTTCGCCGATAAGACGCCCGGCTATTTTGGACGCCGTAGAGGCTCCCATCGAAATTGAGATAAGGCCTTTTACTTCGCCGGTCAGGGCGATAATCCCGGAAATGTCCCAGTCAAGAAAAGCTTCTTTCTGGATAAAATATGCGCGTCCAGGAATTATTTCGCAGTTCAAAAGACTTTTGAAGACCGTTTTACATACCTGGACAAACGGTTGAATGTATTGTTCCATAATTATTGTGACAACACTGGTCAGTATAGAACATAGCCGTTGTTTTGACAAGGGCGCGTTGCCTCAAGTAGCAATTCAAAGTTTGTGTTCTGAAAACGAAAAGACGCCTTTAAAAATTTATCGGGGGGCCTGTCTGCCGGCAAAACATGGGCCCCCTTCCCCATATTTTGCCGGCAGTGCGCTGACTTTTATTCGAAAGTCTGGTTTAATACCCCGGAGCTCTGCTCTGGCTCAAATAATGCAATGCTTACAAAATTTGGTATTAAACCAGACGGTGTTATAAACTTCCTATCGAACGAACCTCCCCTGTAAACAATGCAACGCTTAGGATACCTCGGAGATCTGCTCCGGGGAGGTTCATGAGCGTCTTTTGCCTTATCGTGAACTTTGAATTGCTAATACAGATCGCGTATAGGACGTATTCAACAGATAAAAGTATACTCTTATAGTTTTGGCTAAATCAAAGAACGAATAATGTCTTTAGTTCGCGTCGCCGGAGATTTTGGCAGGCACACCTACAAAAAAGTATCGCGGGGTGGCCGCAAAAACCGGCCCGGACTTGTCCCGGGACGGGTTTTTGTGGACAGGCCCCCAAGCTTTTTCGTGTGCCTGCCTCGATAATCAGCGACGCGGACTTTACTGTCATTATAGCCTTTGATTAAGACAGAACACTAGTTCCGCCCGGGGGTAGTAGTGGCGGAGTATTTCTTCGGCGCTGTAGCCGGCGTTTGCCATGCCGGCGGCCCCGTGCTGGTCAAGGCCTATGCCGTGGCCGTGGCCCGCGCCCTTAAAAATAACGTACTCGACGTTTCCCGATTTATCGAACTTGTTACCGATGGTAAACAGACTGCTCCGTAGCGCGCCCATTGCCGCCCAGATAGCGTCGCCCCGCACAAAGACGCTTTTGTCTTTGCCTTCCACTTCCAGTTCGTAGATACGGCCCGATATGCCCCTGCCCCTGCTGACAATCCGCCTGATTTCGCCGGGATTTTCGGGAAGACGGCGGCATATTTCGTCGACGGACACCCATTTTTCCCAGCGGTAGGAAGACGGATAGTAGAAAGGGCTTACCGATGAAAAACTGAACGGTGCTTCGTGTATCCACGCGTCAAGTTCGTCCAGGGGAAGACGCCCGGTACGTTCCGGCAGCAGGATGTCCGGAACGGCCGCCATGTACGCGTCGTAGCCCCACATTGTCCTGCTGTCTTCGCTGTAGCCGCCGTGGTTCGCCGAAAAATAGGCTTTAATGGGTTCACCGCCGCCCCGCAGGATAACGCCCCGGGTGTCGTTTACCGCCTGGGTGGTTATTTTGGTTTCCTCCCCGGCGCCGTGATAGGCCATGGATCGGGGGCTGCCGTAAAGGTCAAAACCCCTGTCGGCGAACTGGCCCAGCATGGCAAGGCTGTAGGAACGGGCGGCGATGGCCTGGGCCCTGATCGCCTCTTCCGGCCAGTCCGCGGGCATTTCCGCGGGGATTACCCCGTAAAGGTACGCTTCGATGTTGACGATGTTAACCACCGTCATCCCGTTCCCCGCCGGACGGAATTCCAGCCTTCCCCGGTAAGTACGGTTTGTCCCGGGGTATCCGGGAACGACCCCGGCCACAATCGAAGTGTCGGCGGGATCGTCGTATTCCAGGGTAAGGGGTTCCCCGGAACGGGCAACAACCCCGCCGTTTGCGTCCTGTATGTCGATCCGTCCCTGTTCGCCCGTTCCGGGATTCCAGGCAATCCATATCTGTTCCCTGGCCCTGCCCCGGTACACAACAGCGGCCCCTTCGGAACGTATCCTGAACGCCCCGCCGCTTTTTACCGAAACAAGTTCCCGGTTTTCGGCAAGGCCTATGCGGATAAGGCTTTCTCCGGGGGGCGGCGTCAGCCTGGGCGGATTGGCGCCGATCTTTCCGCGTATAAGTTCCGCCGCGCTTTGATCGCCGGTACGCCGCCGGGCTTCGGCGAAGGCGGCGGCGATTTCCGGATCGTCGGGAAAGCGGCGGGCGGCCCTGCCTAGGATATCCACGGCCTGGGTCCAGGCGTTCCGGGCGGCAAGGGCCTTGCCCAGGGGATACAGGGCCTGGGTAAAGGCGGCGTCCTGGCTTACCACGTTACGGTAACAGTTTTCGGCCTCTCTGGGAGAACTTTTTTCCAAAAGTTCTCCCAGGCTGAACCACGCAATCGGCCGGTACCGGTTCAGGGCAAGGCTTTCCCGGAAACGTTCAATGGCTTCCTCATCATTACCCTGTTCCCTGTGGATCATCGCGTCAAAAAACAAAAATTCCGCCCTGCCGCGCGAAGGGGCGTAACGGATAGCCGCTTCCACCCTGTTCCGGAACGCGGCGGCCTTACGCGGCTCTCCGGAAAGGTAGTACGCCTCAAACAGATCCAGGCAGAGGTCTTCACCGCCCGAATCGACAATATCTTCCAGAAGCTTTATCATTCCGCGGTAATTGCCCAGTTCGCGGTATACGGTTACCAGCTGGCGTTTTGCCGGCATATTGCCGTCATCAGCTTCCAGAATGGCCCGGAGATCCGCCGCCGCCTCTTCCGCCCTCCCGTCATGGTACGCTTCAACGGCGTCTTCGAGGGCTGGAACCGCCTGTTCCCGGCTTTCCGGCGATCCCGAGCAGGAAAACGCGCAGAAAAGAAACAGGAACGGCGCCAAAAAGCCGATATTCCGAAAGATAAAAAATCCTTTGGTTTTGGCGTACCGGAGTGAATTAGACATGAAAGCTCCAAAAAGCGGATACACTATTTTTCATCGGCGAACGGAGCTGAATTCTTGACAAAGCCCCTCTATAGAATAATAGTTTTAATATGCTCCAGCGTCAGGCCCTGGTCCAGGAACAGCGTTTCAGGTTAAGTCCGCAGATCTATCAGTCCATAAAGCTGATGGAGCTTCCCGTTATAGATCTGCGGGAAAAGATTCAGGAAGAGCTGGAGAAGAACCCGGCCCTGGAGGTGCTTGAAGAGCCGGCCACCGTTTCCCTGGAAGAGAGCTACGAGCCGCGGAAGGATGACGACGATTATTTTACCCTTGGTTCCGATTCGTCGTTTATGCGGCGGAACGGGGAGGAAGTATCGGAGGAAAAACGGCAGTTTTTGGAAGGGGCCATCGCAAGGCCGGAAACCCTTCAGGAACACCTGCTCTGGCAGCTTGCCCTGGAAACCGCGGACGACGATGTCCGCCGTATCGGCGAACTGTTGATTCAAAACCTTGACGAAGACGGCTTTCACATGGAACCGGTGGATTTGCTTCTTGCGGGAGAAAACAGGGCAAAAATAAAAGAGGCCATGGCCCTGGTTCAGTCCCTGGATCCCTGCGGAACCTGTACGTCGGGCTATCAGGAATCCCTTAAAGTCCAGGCCGCCCTGCTCCGCGACGCGCCGCCGTACATGGAAGCGGCGCTTGAAAAGCTGGCCGCTCTTGAAAAGGGTAAATTTGCCGAAACCGCGAAGGAGCTGGGGAGGAGCGAAGAAGAAATACGCGCCTGTTTCCAGCGGATCAAAGAGGAGCTTTCCCCGTTTCCGGGCCGCCGGTTTACCGGGGAGAAAACGCGTTATGCGGTGCCGGATGTCGAGGTTCAGCGGAAAGAAGGTGAATTTATCATCATCCTTAACAACGAAGAGATTCCCGTGCTGGGAATCAATCCGTTTTTCATGAAAATTGCCGGTGAAAAAAACACCGGTTCCGCTGGTTCACGGGAAACGCCGGAAAACAGGCGGGAGACCAGAGATTTTGTTCAGGAAAATATAAAGGAAGCCCGCTGGTTTATTCAGTCCATCAACCAGAGAAACCATACCCTGCTCCGGGTGTCACGGGCAATCGTGGAATTTCAGCGGGCCTTTTTTGACAAGGGTCCCAAGTGCCTTGTTCCCCTTACCCTAAGGGACATAGCCAAAGAACTTGGCGTACATGAAACGACGGTTTCCAGAACCGCCAACAGCAAAT
Organism: Treponema sp.; assembly: GCA_031257595.1. GTDB lineage: Bacteria > Spirochaetota > Spirochaetia > Treponematales > Breznakiellaceae > JAIROH01. The sequence goes on from JAIROH010000149.1 coordinate 4,875, forward strand.
ACATGCAGACCGAATGGGGGCTTTATGAACTGCGCTATTTTTTTACCAATTCGATAAGCGGCGCCGGTTCAGAAGGTTCGCGGTATTCCAAAGAAGGCGTCAAAGAGATACTGCGGGAAATTATAACCGGGGAAGGCCGGCGCCTTTCCGATCAGGAGCTGGCCGGACTGCTTGCCAGGCGGGGAATATCCCTGGCCCGGCGTACCGTTGCCAAATATCGTAGCGAGCTTGATTTAGGCTCGTCTTATTCCCGATGATCCTCCGCGCGGAGGAGTCCTTCACTGTGTGAAGGGATAAAAAAAATTATATTGAGGAGGCTGTTTTATGAACATCGACATCAAAGCGGTACATTTTACGTTACGGGATGACGCGAAGGAGTATGTAGAACGGAAAATTGATCGTATCCACAATGCGGAAAACATGATCGTGGACCTTAGGGTAACACTTACCAAAGACAAGGATTTTACGGCCGAAGCCACGGTAAACTTCCGCTGGGGGGTATCGGTTCATATAAAAGAACACGATTTTGAACTTAATCCTGCGATAGACAAACTGATGGACAAGCTTGAACAGAAGGTTGTCAAGGAAAAGGAGAAGGTTAAAGAAAAACGCTAAGCGGTAACCTATGGTTCAGGTACGGGCGCTGTACCGCCGGGAAAAACATGCTATAGTATCCGCATGGGCGGCTCCCTGGTTGCGCGGAATATTGAGGCAGACAAAACCCTGGGTGAAAAAAAGGAATTCCTGACTCAGCAGCTTATCACGTATATCGGCAATAAACGGGCCTTGCTGGGTTTTATAGGGGATGGAGTTAAACGGGTACAAAAACGGTTATGCAGGGATAAGCTGAAAATGTTTGACGTGTTCAGCGGATCGGGAATTGTTGCCAGATATTTCAAGCGGTTTTCCGGCCTGCTTATCGCCAACGACCTTGAAAGATATTCGGCCCTGACAAACGAATGTTATCTGTCAAATCAGGAAGAGCTGGACATTTCTTTGCTGCGAAATTATTACCGTGAAATCATCGCGGAAACGAAAACCCGTTTGGTAAAAGGAATCGTATCCGAATTATACGCCCCAAAGGATGACAAAAACATTAGGCCCGGCGAGAGGGTTTTTTACACATCGCGGAACGCGATGTACATAGACACCGTCAGGCAGCTGATAGAAAAACTGCCGGAAAGTGAACGGAAATTTTTTATAGCGCCCCTGTTATCGGAAGCGTCCATACACGCGAATACTTCCGGCGTTTTTAAGGGTTTCTACAAAAACAGGGAAACCGGCGTCGGCCAGTTCGGCGGCCTGGGTCAAGACGCCTTGTTCAGGATTACCGGAAACATAAAACTGCCGTTTCCGGTGTTCAGCAATTTTAGCTGTGAAACGATTGTTTGTAACGGGGACGCCAATCGGATTATCGAAGACCTGCCCGAAGTGGACATTGCCTATCTGGATCCCCCGTATAACCAGCATCCCTACGGATCCAATTACTTTATGCTCAATGTAATAGCGGATTATACCTACCCCAAAAATACAAGCAGGGTATCCGGAATCCCGGAAGACTGGAACCGCTCAAACTACAACAGGGGAAATCATGCGTTGCGGATATTGACGGAGCTTGTTGAAAACATAAAATCAAAGTATGTGATACTTTCGTTTAATTCGGAAGGTTTTATCGGTTTTGAGGAAATGAAAAACATGTTAAAAAATAACGGCAGGGTTGAAGTCCTGGAAACCAAATACAACACTTTTAAGGGAAGCAGAAATTTGAACAAACGTGAAATACATGTAAAGGAGTACCTCTATCTGCTTGAAAAATGAAGCTCCCCGCCGCGGCGGGATATCAAACTCCGCCGCGAATGAACCGTAACGAATGGGCCGGCACATGAACGATCTTTTCGGCCTGGGCGGAGAGCCCGTTTTGGGCGCCATATTTGATCTTGACGGCGTCCTTGTGGATACCGCCAAATATCACTACCTGGCCTGGAAACGGCTTGCGCAAGAACTGGGTTTTTTCTTTACCGAAGAAGACAATGAACGGCTCAAGGGGGTAAGCCGTCTCCGTTCCCTGGAGATACTCCTGGAAACAGGACATTGTTCGATGACCGAAGAAGAAAAAGCGGCGGCGGCTGAAAAGAAAAACGCGTGGTATGTGGAGTACCTTCATGCCCTTGACGAAGGCGCCCTGCTGCCCGGTTCCCGTGAATACCTGCGACAGCTTCGCGCCGGGGGAATAAAAACCGCCCTGGGTTCGGCCAGCAAAAACGCCCCCCTTATCCTGGAGCGGCTCAGTATCGCCCCGTTCTTTGACGCGGTAATCGACGGCAATCTGGTAAGCCGGGCAAAGCCCGACCCTGAGGTGTTTCTTAAAGGGGCAAAAGCCCTTGCCCTGTCTCCTTCGTCCTGTGTGGTTTTTGAGGATTCCGCCGCGGGGATAGAGGCGGCCAGGGCCGGGGGGATGCGGGTCATCGGGGTGGGAAGGCCCGAAAATCTGCCCGGCGCGGAAAAGTACGTGGCCTCGTTACAGGAGCTGTTGTTCTGTCCTGATCAAATTTGGTGGTGAAAAAATTCTTCCAAAATTTGGTAATTACATGAGAACATCAAAGTAAATGCCGGCGCCCTGGGACGGTTAGGAAAAAATCGCAAAAATAACCATTTTTCTTTACAAAGCGGGTCGATGATGCTATTATACGACGAACACCGGAGCTAACAGAGTTTTGGGATTGGCTCCGTCGTCTTTGAAAAATGGCGGACGGGCCGGTATTTTACCCGGAAAAGTTTAAAAGGAGGAAACGTCATGAAGAATAAATTGGTTTTACTTGCCGTATGTTGTGTAGTTGGATTGTCAATTACAGGCTGTGGCAATGATACTTCCGGTACAACACCGGTTGTCAGCTCATTAGTTGCGTCTGACAGCACGGACAATTTAGATAACGGAATAGCGAAAACCGATTTTACGGATGGTCAAACAGTCTATGTGGGTGTGGATGTATACGATCCCGATCGGGATCTTGCGTCGATAAACGTAATACTGACTCATAACGGTTCTTCATCTCCATTTGACACCGCCCCCCCCGCCAATGCGTGGTGCCGAGGAGGCATACAACATACAGATAAGAGCTTTTGAGTCAAGCGAAGAGGGGGAATGGATCATTTCCGTGTACGTTGTTGATTCCAAGGGAAACACAAGCAATACAGTATCATGTACGATAACCGTAACGTAA
>JAIROH010000179.1 GCA_031257595.1 Treponema sp.
CTTAATGTTTTTAACGCCCTTAACTATTACCACCGCAGCAAAGACGACGAAGTTGATTATGATGAAGCCCTGGTCGAAATACGGCGGATGAATAACAAGCTGAAAAACCTTTCGGTAAAGTACGGCACGATAATCTCGGGCCTGCAAAAGGCGGCCCTGGAAAACAATACCGACGTTCCGGCAAACCCCGAAACTCCGCGGGAATTTTCCAATTCCGCCCTGGCTAGGTATTTGGGGATGCTGTTTTACCGGGGCGAAGGCGCCATGGACGATGCCCGTATCGACAGGGACGGCCTAAAACTGGCGTTTGCCGACTATCCTGACATTTACAGCCATCCTGTTCCGTCCTCAATAGACGAAGAGCTTGAAATCCCGCCGGGCATGGCGCGGCTTAACGTGCTGGGCTTTTCCGGCAGGCTTCCGGTAAAAGTCGAAGAAACCCTGCGTATTCCGATAGGCGTAAACTGGATCAAAATAGCCCTGCCCATGCTTACGTCCCGGCCTTCGCGGATCGGATCGGTAAAAGTGATTTTTGACAACGGTGAAAGTTTCAGCCTGGAACTGCTCGAAGATATCGGGAAAGTGGCCGGAACGGCTTTTACGATAAAAAAAAGCGTTATTTATCTAAGGACAATTTTACGCGCTACGGTAAAGGGGGTGTCCGCCGCCGTGTTTAACGCCATGTCGGAATCCGACAACGAACAAACCAGCGCGTTGTTTTCGGTTCTCAGTATCGGTACCCAAATTTTTACCGAGGCGACCGAAAAAGCCGATCTCAGATCAACGAGGTATTTTCCCGGAAAAGCCTATGTGGGCGGGATCAACCTGGAACCGGGAATGTATTCTTTTACGGTTGTCTATTGTACTGCAAGCGGGGAAACTGTTGCCGAACGGTATTTTGAAAATATCGGGGTAAAAGCAAATAAACTAAATTTAACGGAGACGGTATGTCTGAAATAACAAGAAAGAAACCGCGCGAAAAAACATCGCGGAGAAAAAAACTGTTTTTGGGGGCGTTTGTCCTGGCGCTGGTTTTGCCGGCCTGTGCCGGCGGTCCGGCCTCCGGCGGAAGCCGGGGAAAAGGAGAGCCGCAGTGGGTTTCCGATCCGTATCAGGTTTACCCCAGAGCCGTATACCTCGCCGCCGTAGGATACGGTCCGAGCCGGGAAAGCGCCGAAAAAAACGCCGTTGCCGCCCTTACGGCGATCTTCAATCAGTCAATATCAAGCGAAACGGAGATCAATGTCAGCTATACGGAAGCCCTTGTAAAAAGCGGAAGTACCTGGTCGGAAAATTCCGACATAGCCCAAACGGTAAAAACCTCGGTTCAAATGAACACGCTTATCGGGGCGGAAATTACCGATGTATGGGATGACGGAAAAGGGACGGTTTACGCGGCGGCTGTTATGGACAAACTTAAAACCGGTTCCGTCTATTCCGAGCTTATACAACAGAACCAGCTGACAATAGCCAAATTGACGGCCCTGTCCGACGGGGAAAAGCAGTCCTTTGACGGCTATGTTAAATACCAGCAGGCATCTTCCCTTGCCGACGCCAATATGGTGTTTGTCAATGTGATGAAAGTTATCGACATTCCGTCTTTCGGAAGCGGGGACATACGGAGCGGGGAATATTACCGGGTTGAAGCGTCAGAAATCGCAAAGAACATTTCCGTGGCGGTTGCCGTTGACAACGACAGGCAGGGCCGGATCGGGGGAGCCTTTACCCAGGCGCTGAGCGCTTCCGGTTTCCGTACCGGCGGGGCAAATCCGCGCTATACGCTTAAAGGGTCGCTTGCCCTTGAGCCGGTAACGTTTGAAGGAAACCCCTACCGATGGACACGGTATTTCGTGGAAAGCAATCTGGTTGATCTTTCTTCGGGAGCGTCGATCTTTCCCTACAGTATAACCGGCAGGGAAGGTCACAACAGCGCTTCGGAAGCGGAAACCAGGGCGCTGCGCGCCGCTGAAACATCCATACGGGATGGATACGGCAGGGCATTGGGAGAATTTCTTTCCCAGAGTATCGGTAACTAGTGTCGCATGACGGAACATTACATTGACGCGAATCAGGAATATATAGATACTCTGCCCGGCTGGGCAAAAGAATTCGCCTACAAGTACGGTTCGTGTACGGCAAATCTTTATATACTCCACGGTAATATCCGCGACCTTCTTCCCCACAAAAGCAACGCCGGAGAATTTACCTTTACCCGCATTCAGGAGTATATCGCCGAAAGAATTTTCGGAAACCGGAATATCATTGTCTTTTATGATCGTTCCAGCGGCGTGGTGTTTCTCAACAAGGATATGACGCGGGACTACCAGAAGGCAATGCGCGAAAAGTATCCGGATGTGGAAGATCCCGCGGATTTTATGTCCCCGGACCCGGAAGAAAGCTTTTTTTACCTGGAAAAATACTTGCTGACTAAAATCTCGAAAGACAAGCGCGAAAGCTGCCGCATGGTGCTTATTATCGACTACGCGGAAACGATTGTGCCTCCCGGCGATTTGGGCCGTTATTCCGAGGAAGATCGCTTTTGTCTTGTAACGCTTAACCGCTGGGCGGTGAATCCTCTTTTTACCGAAGGGGATATTTCGATCATCCTGCTTACCGAAAACCTCGCGGATATTTCTCCGCGCCTGGCCGGATCACCCGCCGCGGTAAAGGTAAGCGTTCCGTTTCCCGGCGAAGCGGTGCGCGCCAGGTTTCTGGAATCGAAGCTCAACGAAGGGAAACTTATCCTTGACAGGGGTCTTAACTCCGGCAAAGTGGCGGCGGTTACCAACGGTTTGAATTTAATGAACTTAAACCGTCTTATTTCAGAAAATTTTGAAATTTCCAAAGTGCTTACCCTGGAGTACCTTAGGCAAAAGAAAAAAGAAATTATCGAAAACGAAGCGGCGGGACTTCTGGAATTCCTTGAAACCAGTTACAACCTTTCCCATGTATCGGGCCATGACTTTGTAAAGAAACGTTTCAAAAACGCCGCCAGGGCGATCAGGATGGGGCGCCTTGACGTACTCCCGATGGGTTACCTGATTGCGGGCCCCGTGGGTACGGGAAAGAGTTTTATGGTAAGCGCTTTTGCCGGGGAGATCGGCATACCGATGGTCAAGTTCCGTAACTTCCGTTCAAAGTGGCAGGGCGACACCGAGTCTAACCTCGAACGTATCCTCAATATCCTCAAGTCCATGGCGCCCGTTGCGGTAATGATCGACGAGGCGGACGCGTTTCTTGGCGACCGGGATCAGGACGGGGATTCCGGTACAAGCAACCGGGTCTTTGCCCAGATCGCCAGTTTTATGGGCAATACCGAATTCCGGGGAAAGATCATCTGGTTCCTTATCACCTGCCGGCCGGACCTTGTTCCGATAGACCTGAAACGCCAGGGCCGGGCCGAAGAGCACCTTGCCCTGTTTTATCCCGAAACGGATCTGGAACGGGAAGATCTGTTCAAAACCCTGGTTAAAAAACTCGATCTGGACATTAGAAATTTTCCCGTGTCCGAGCTTTTCAAAAAATACAAATACGAATACTCCGGCGCGGATCTGGAAGCCCTGCTTGTCAGGGCGAAGCTGCTTGCCGCGATGGAAGACCGGATCTTTATCAAGCGGGAAGACATGGAAGAAGCGATGTCCGATTTTGTGCCGGCGGCCTATCCATACGAGATAGAACTGCAGAACCTTGTCGCCACCGTGGAATGTACCTCGAAAGAAATGCTCCCCGAACGGCTCCGCAAAAAGCCCCGGTCGGAACTGTCAAAAGAGATCCAGGAGATTAAGCTTTTGCTTGGAGAGCGAAAGTGAATATTAGCAAAGGGGTTGCCGCCGTCCCGATATGGTTAGCAATATGTAGAAGGACAATTTCTCCTGTATCAAGGCAAATGAACGCAAAGCAAACGGCGTATAAGGTCTGTATGCGCTTCGGGGCCTTGTGGCCCCTCGGCCTCCGCAATGGCTAGGTCATTCCGCTACGCTCCATTCCCACGCCATTGCTTCGGCACAGTTTGTCGGCCCTGGAAATGCTGCGCATTTCCTTATCCGGGCCGCCAAACCGTCGCATACAGCCAAACGTTATGCGCAATTTTTGCAGAAGTTGTGAAAAATGTTGACAAAAATAAAACTGTACAATATAATGTTAAAAACTGCTTTTATAGGGATAAATTATGAAATGTACTGTATATAAGCTTGGAAAATTAAAAAACTATAAATATGTTGTTACATTTGCTCGTTATCAAAATAAATG
>JAIROH010000194.1 GCA_031257595.1 Treponema sp.
TCCTGCTGTTTACCGCAGCCGTTGTTTTTTGCCAGGACGACGCGCCGCGGATTGACGACAAACCGGCCGCGCCGGAAGAATCCGGCCCCGCCGTATCCGCGGATACGGCAAAGGCCTGGATCATCCCGATACAGGGAGACATAGCCCCCTCGCTGGTAACGTTTGTGCGCAGGGAAGCGCGGAAGGCCGTGGCCGAAGACGCAAAGTATATCATCTTTGAAATCGATACGTTTGGCGGCCGGGTCGATTCGGCGCTGCAGATCACTTCATTTATAATGTCGATAAAAGACGCCCGGACCGTAGCCTGGGTTCGGAACAGCGAAAATTCCATGGGGGTAAGCTGGAGCGCCGGCGCCCTTATCGCCCTTTCATGCGCCGACATTTACATGGCGCCGGGTACTTCGATGGGCGCGGCCGCGCCGGTAACCCTCGGGGCAGACGGTACGACCGAAGGCACGGGCGAAAAGACCGTAGCCGCGGTTCGTTCGCAGATTGCGGCCCTGGCCGAAAAAAACGGACATCCGACCGGCATAGCCCTGGCGATGGTCGACTATGACGTAGAGCTTTGGGAAGTAACGGTTGACGGCGTTACAAAAGCCCTGTCCGGGGCGGAGTTGGAACGGCTGGAAAGGGAACGGAAACAGACGGGAACGCCTGAAGAACTTGAAAAGGTCGCCGTTATTTCCCCCGCGGGAAAACTCCTCTCGCTGACCGCCGGAGAGGCGTACCGCTACGGTCTTACCCGCGGTCTTGCCGAAGACCGGGAAACGCTGCTTTCCGCCCTTGGCGCCGGCGCGGTCGTTGAAGAAAGCGTTCCCAGCGCCGCCGATGGCCTTATCGCCCTGCTTGTTTCGGGGCCTGTGCAGGCGATTCTTATCCTTATCGGACTTGTGATGGTTTTTCTGGAAATCCAGAGTCCGGGTTTCGGCATTCCGGGTACCGTGGCAATCCTCGCGTTTCTTCTGGTTTTTGGATCAAGCGCCCTGCTTGGAAAAGTCGGCTCCCTGGAGCTTATCCTGTTTATGCTGGGGCTGGGACTTTTGGCCGTTGAAATTTTCATACTCCCCGGATTCGGCGTGGCGGGGATTTCCGGTCTTGTGCTTATAGCCTTTTCACTGATATTTTCAATGCAGGATTTTGTAATTCCCCGTTTCGAGTGGGAATGGAACCTTATGGGACGTAATGCCATGGTTGTTGTACTGGCCCTTATCGCCGCGATTACGGGAATTGCCGTTATCGCCCTTCTGGGGCCGAAGACGAAAATTTTTGACAGGATCATGCTTAAAACCCAGATCAGTGAAACGGCCAGTGAAGGCGGCGGATGGAAAAACGACGGCGGCCTTGAGTCGGACTACAACGTCCTGCTGGGGAAAACGGGAAAAGCCGCTACGGTGCTGCGTCCGATTGGCAAGGCGGTCGTGGACGGCGAAACCTACCAGGTTGAAGCCGACGGCTCGTTTATAGAAGAGGGCGTTGAAGTGAAAATCACAAAGATTAAGGGAAATACCATAGTTGTAAGGAGTGTATGATGTCATACATGGCTTTTTTGATTCCGGTTATAATCGCGGCGCTGGTCGGCCTCGGTTTTCTTATGCTGTTTTTCCGGTTCTTCGGACTTTGGTTCAGGGCGCTGCTTTCGGGCGCCCACGTGGGCCTTGGAAGGCTTATCGGAATGTGGCTGCGTCATGTGAACCCCGGCGTAATTGTCGATTCCCGGATCATGCTTACCAAGGCGGGCATTGACGTCAGTTCCGACATGCTTGAAACCCACTTTCTCGCACGGGGCGACGTATTAAAGGTGAGCCGCGCCCTTGTAGCGGCTAACAAGGCGAACATCCCCCTGCCGTTCCAGCGCGCCGCCGCCATCGATTTGGCGGGCCGCGACGTGCTTGACGCGGTACGGACCAGCGTTAATCCCAAAGTAATCGACTGCCCCGATACCACCAAGGGCAAAGTAACGATCGACGCAGTAGCCAAAGACGGCATTCAGCTTCAGGTAAAGGCCAGGGTAACCGTCAGGGCCAACATTGAGCGGCTGGTCGGCGGCGCTACCGAAGAGACAATTATCGCCAGGGTCGGCGAAGGCATTGTTACAACGATTGGTTCCTCGGAATCGTACAAGGCTGTACTGGAAAATCCCGATACGATATCCCGCACGGTTCTTTCCAAGGGCCTCGACGCGGGAACGGCTTTTGAGATCCTCTCGATTGATATTGCGGACATAGACGTTGGCGCCAACGTCGGCGCGAAACTGCAGGCGGATCAGGCCGAAGCGGACAAGCGGCGTTTCCAGGCCGAAGCGGAAAAGCGCCGCGCCGCGGCCCAGGCCCAGGAACAGGAAATGCTTGCCCTGGTTCAGGAAAACCGGGCGAAGGTTGTGCTGGCCGAAGCCCAGATACCTCTCGCCATCGCGGAAGCTTTCAAAAACGGCCACCTTGGGGTGATGGACTACTACCGGCTTAAAAACATTCAGGCGGATACGGACATGCGATCGTCCATCGGCCAGGGAACAAAATGACAAACGAGGTGTAGCAGGCTTACGGTATGGATGAACTTTTCGGTAACTTGATTTACCTTCTCCCGATTGCGCTGATAGTTGTCAGGATTATCTCGGCGGCGGGAAACAGCAAAAAGAAAAGGCCTCCTTCCGGCCCGGCCCGGCCCGACGAAACCGCCCGTCCCGACGAAACCCCGCGGCGCGCCCCGGTGGAGGACATGGATCCCGCAATGCGGGAATTCCTTGAACGTTTCGGGGTAAAGCCCCCTCCCGCGGCGCCGAAACCCGCGCCTGTCCGCAAACGGGCGGTAAAAGAAAAACCGCAAAAAAAAGAGCCGGTAAAAACACAGGACGTATCCTTCTTTGACACGGACACGCAAAAACAGGCGGAACAGGCCGGGGATCTCCGCGAATCCGCCGCGGCGGAACAGCGGGGCGTAAAGCTGCCCGCCGGGCTTTCTCCGCTCCAGCAGGGTCTTTTATGGGCGGAAATTCTTGGGCCGGCAAAAGCCATGCAGGATTAGTATTTTGTTTAAATACATGAGCCGATTTCGAGTATGCAAATTGTAAAACAGATTGGCATTATTTTTGCCGTATGCTGGGTCAGCCAGATGTTGTCCGGGATTTTGCCCTTCGCGTTTCCGGCAAGTATTATCGGGATGCTGCTGATCCTTGTCCTGCTCTTGACCGGTATTTTACGGATCGAACATGTTCAGGAAAAATCCTCCTTTTTGCTTTCAAACATGGCCTTTTTCCTTATCCCTGCCGGCGTTTCCGTAATAAACTACGTTGATCTGATAGGCCGGAACATTCTGATACTGGTCTTTATCTGCGTTGTTTCAACGATTGTTGTCTTTGCCGTCACCGTCCTGACGGTAAAAGCGATGCTTGTATTGACCGGCAAATTTTCCGGCCCGGCAAAGGACACAAAATGAAAGAACTCTGCAATACGCCGTTTTTTGGAATTACCCTCAGCATAGCCGGATACTGGATTGGCAGCGCGCTGCAACGGAAAACGCGGATACTGTTTTTTAATCCCCTGTTTGCGGCCCCGATTATGATCATAGCCGTTTTGGCGATCTTCAAAATTCCCTATGAATATTACAATGCGGGCGGCAGCCTGATTAACATGTTTTTGGTTCCGGCGACGGCATGCCTGGGAGTTTCAATTTATTCCCGATTTGACCTTCTCAGGAAAAACTGGCTGCCCATATTGGCAGGCTGCGCCGCCGGATCTGCCGCTTCGATGGTAAGCGTGTGGGGCCTGTGCCGGTTGTTCCGGCTTGACGATTCCCTTACCTATTCCCTGATCCCAAAATCGGTTACCACTCCCATTGCAATGGATATTTCCGCGGGACACGGCGGCATTGTTCCGGTAACGGTAGTGGCGGTTATATTGACCGGAATCGCGGGGAGCCTTTTATCGCCCTGGCTGGTGAAAATTTTCCGCCTGAAAAATCCTCTTGTTATCGGACTGAGCATCGGCGCCTGTAGTCATGTCGGAGGGACGGCGAAAGCCCTTGAAATGGGCGAAGCCGAAGGCAGTATGAGCGGATTGGCCATCGGGTTATGCGGAATTATCACCGTATGTCTTGGGACGATCTTTTACACGCTGATTTAACCGGCGAATGAGCCCAGGAGCCTGTTGCACTTGTGGATATTTTTGCATACTTATGCAAAAATATCCCGATTTACGGGCTCCTTTGGCAGTTTGCATGGTATAAAAATTCACTTTCGTGAATTTTTATACGGT
>JAIROH010000198.1 GCA_031257595.1 Treponema sp.
TATTCGAAAGCGAATAAATCAGCGCTACTTTAATGTGGTTTTTTCGCAGTTTTTCGCAGAAAAACGAGAAAAATAATAGGGCAACGTTGATTAGCTACACGTTAATCAGCGTTGCCCTAACTTGGAGGAAAAAAATGAAAAAAATCTTTCTTGCCGCATTGGTTCTTTTGGTAAGCCTGGGCTTCGTTTTTGCCGGACCCCAGCAGCAGGGCGGCGGCGCCGCTCCGCAGAATTGGGCTGTCAAGGGACCGTATCATATCGGTATTTGTACCGGTACGGTTTCCCAGTCCGAAGACGACCTTAGGGGCGCCGAAGAGCTTATCAAGCGCTACGGCAGGGTATCCGAAGGCGGCATCATCCAGCACATCACCTATCCGGATAGCTTTATGGATCAGATGGAAGTGACGATTTCCCAGATCGTCGCCCTGGCCGACGATCCGCTGATGAAGGCGATCATCGTCAATCAGGGCGTTCCCGGAACCGCCGAGGCGTTTAAACGGGTGCGGGAAAAACGGCCCGACATTCTGCTGCTCGCCGGTGAATCCCACGAAGACCCGCTGGTAATCCAGCAGTCCGCACATCTTGCGGTAAGCGCGGACTGGGTTTCCCGCGGCTATACGATTATCTGGGCGGCAAAGCAGCTTGGCGCCAAGACCTTCGTGCATATTTCGTTTCCCCGCCACATGAGCTATGAATCGCTGGGGCTGCGCCGTCAGATCTTTGAGGCGGCCTGTAATGACCTTGGGCTTCGCTTTGTGTTTGTAACCGCCCCCGATCCCACAAGCGACGTCGGCGTTGCCGGCGCACAGCAGTACATCCTTGAGCAAACCCCCCAGTGGGTACAGCAATACGGCAAAGAAACGGTGTTTTTCTGTACCAACGACGCCCATACCGAGCCGCTCCTTAAACAGCTTCTCGTCTACGGCGGAATGTTTGTCGAGGCCGACCTTCCTTCCCCGCTTATGGGCTACCCCGGTGCGCTGGGCATTGACCTGACCGCCGAAGCCGGTGATTTTCCCGCGATTCTTAAAAAGGTTGAAGCCGCCGTGGTCGCCAAGGGCGGCGGCGGCAAGTTCGGAACCTGGGCATACTCCTATGGTTTTACCGTCAGTGCGGGCCTCGGCGAGTTTGCCAAGAGGATCCTGGACGGAAAAGCAAAGCTTGACAACGTTTCCCACCTGTATACCGCTTTGGGTGAATTTACCCCCGGAGCGAAGTGGAACGGCGGTTTCTATACTGACGCCAATACCGGCGTCAGGGCGCGGAATCAGGTGTTAATCTACATGGACACCTACATTATGGGCAGCCCCGGGAAGTACCTCCCCACGACCGCCCAAAAAGTGCCCGAAAAATACTCCCAGATTAAGTTCCAGGGAGGCAACTAACCGTGGCGCCCCCCGTCAGTTTTTCCGCGAGTGATACGTCTGCCGGGGGGCACGCCGCGTTACCGGAACCGGCGGGGACACGCTCACCGGTTCGTGTGCCGTCAGCGGCGCCCCCCGTTGGCATTTCCGCGAGTGATACGTCTGCCGGGGGGCACGCCGTGTTACCGGAACCGGCGGGGACACGCTCACCGGTTCGCGTGCCGTCAGCGGCGCCCCTTCTGCGTGTAGAAGGGGTGTCCAAGGATTTTTTCGGTACCACCGTACTTGAGGACGTGAATTTTTCCCTGGACAGGGGAGAAATTGTGGGTCTTGTCGGCGAAAACGGCGCCGGTAAGACAACCCTCATGAGCATCCTTTTCGGTATGCCGGTGATCGCCGATACCGGCGGTTACCGGGGCAGAATCCTGCTTAACGGTGAACAGGTATCCTTCAAAAGTCCGTTCGACGCCCTGGACGCCGGTTTCGGCATGGTTCATCAGGAATTTTCACTTATACCGGGTTTTAGCGCCGCGGAAAACATTTTGCTCGACAGGGAGCCGGTTAAAGCCAATGCCGCGGTAGAGGTTTTCGGTGCGCGGCTTGCCACGCTCAGGCGGGATGAAATGGAAAGCCGGGCCGGAAAAGCGATAGCCAAACTCGGCGTGACGATCGCGCCCGATACGCTGGTCCAGGAAATGCCCGTCGGCCACAAACAGTTCACCGAAATCGCCCGGGAAATCGACCGCGATGGGGTAAAGATCCTCGTTCTTGATGAACCCACGGCGGTTCTTACCGAAAGCGAAGCGGAAATACTGCTTGAGGCCCTCAAAACCCTGGCCGCGGAAGGCATCGCGGTCATTTTTATTTCCCACAGGCTCCACGAAATCACCAAAGCCGCGGACAGGATCGTCGTGCTCAGGGACGGCAGGATCATCAAAGACGTGGCAAATAACGGCGTTACCGTCATGGACCTCGCCGCCTGGATGGTGGGCAGGGAAGTGGACGCCTCGGCGATGCAGAGGGAACGGGAGCTTTCAGGCGAAGCGTTCAGGGCGGAAAAGCTCTGGGTGGACATGCCCGGCGAGACCGTGCGGGACGTTTCGTTTACCGTCCGTCAGGGGGAAATTTTCGGCATTGGCGGCCTTGCCGGTCAGGGCAAGCTTGGCGTCCCCAACGGGATTATGGGCCTTTTTGCCGCCGGCGGAAAAATTTTCCTTGACGGAAACGAAATTGCCCTGGGTAATCCCAAAACGGTTCTTGACGCGGGAATGGCCTTTGTTTCGGAAGACCGGCGCGGCGTGGGGCTTTTGCTGGACGAAAGTCTTGACTGGAACATAGCCTTTGGGGCGATGCAGACCAAAGGCGCCTACCTTAGAAGCTTTTTCGGGGGCCTTTTCCGGCTGCGGGACGAAAAGGCGATGCGCCGCCTTGCCGAAGAATACATACAAAAACTTGAGATAAAGTGCAGCTCAAGCAAACAGCCGGCAAAGGAGCTTTCCGGCGGCAACCAGCAAAAAGTCTGCCTGTCGAAGGCGTTTGCCCTGGAGCCGAAACTCCTCTTTGTTTCCGAGCCGACACGGGGCATCGACGTGGGCGCCAAGAAAATCGTTCTTGACACGCTGCGTTCCTACAACCGGGAAAAAAACACGACGATTGTGATGATCTCCAGCGAACTGGAGGAACTGCGAACGGTATGCGACCGGATCGCGATTGTTTCCGAAGGTCGTATCGCGGGAATCCTGCCGCCCGGCGCCCCGGCCGCCGAATTCGGCCTTTTGATGTCGGGGGAATCAACATGAAAAGTCAACTGGACGCCGGTTTCAGCGGGAAGATGCGGGAATTTATCACCGACTTCGGTTGGCCCCGGCTTATCATATTTATATTTGTCGTTGTCCTGTTCCTTGCCGCGCCTTTTGTCGGGGTCAGGGTGGACAATTCCCTTAAAGATGTAATTGTTCGCTTCGGCCAGAACGGAGTCATGGTGCTTGCGATGGTTCCGATGATGCAGGCCGGAGCCGGGCTTAACTTCGGCCTGCCCGTGGGGATCATCGCGGGGCTTCTGGGTTCGACACTGGCGATGCAGTTCCGTTTGGCCGGCGCCCTGGGCTTTATCGCGGCCGTCGGCTTTTCGCTGCCGTTTGCCGTCGTATTCGGTATTTTTTACGGGATACTTCTTAACAAGGTAAAGGGAGAGGAAATGACCATCGCCATGTACGTCGGCTTTTCGATCGTTACGTTTATGGCAATCATGTGGCTTATCCTTCCCTACAACAATCCGACGATGGTCTGGGGCTATACCGGGGAGGGCCTTAGAACGACAATCACGCTGGACGGCTACTGGTCCCGCGTACTGAATAATTTTCTGGTAATCCGCATCGGGCCGAATTTTGAATTTCCCACCGGCTCAATTCTGTTCTTCGCGTTTATGGCTTTTCTGATGTGGCTTTTTATGCGGAGCAAAACGGGTACGGCGCTGACGGCCGTGGGTTCCAACGCCGACTTTGCCCGTGCCGGCGGCGTTTCAATCAACCGGATGAGGGTTACGAGCGTCGTGGTTTCCACGATATACGGGGCCATCGGGATTTTGGTGTACCAGCAGAGTTTCGGCTTTGTCCAGCTTTACAACGCCCCGCTCTATATGGCTTTTCCCGCGGTGGCGGCGATTTTGCTGGGCGGGGCGTCGGTTAACAAGGCCGGCATCCTCAACGTTGTCGTGGGAACCTTTCTGTTCCAGAGCATACTCGCGATGACCCCGTCGGTGATCAACAGTATACTCCGGACCGACATGAGCGAGGTTATCCGTATCCTCATTTCAAACGGAATGATCATTTACGCCCTTACCCGGCGGACAAAGGTATCCAAATGAAAACGAAATTCAACCCGGCCGCCTTTGCCGCCGACAACGCCGTGGTATTTATCTTTATGATTATTACGGCGGCGGCGATTCCCCTTTCCGGCCTTTCCGCCTCTTCGATAGTTCAGGACATATTGCTGCGTATCGGACGAAACTGTTTTCTTGTGTTCAGCCTGCTGCTTCCGATTATGGCGGGTATGGGGATCAACTTCGGTATGGTGCTGGGGGCGATGGCCGGCGAAATCGGCCTGATATTCGCCGTAGACTGGAACATTATCGGGGTTCCGGGCCTTATTTTCGCGAGCCTTATCGGGGTTCCCGTCGCCGCTGCCCTGGGCGCGCTGGCCGGTCAGATACTTAACCGGGCGCGGGGCCGTGAAATGGTTACCGGCTATATTCTGGGCTTTTTTATGGACGGCTTTTACCAGTTCGTTGTGCTCTATCTGATGGGCTTTATCATCCCGATCCATTCCCTCAACATTACCCTAAGCCGGGGTTACGGAATCCGGAATACCCTTACCCTCGATTCGGTACGGCAGTCCCTGGACAGGCTTATTCCCCTGGGTTTCAACCTGCCGTCGGGAATCAGAATAAACATCCCCCTGGCCAACTATCTGGTAATCGCCGCCCTTTGTTTTTTCATTGTTTGGTTCAGGAAGACAAAGCTCGGCCAGGACATGAGGGCCGTCGGCCAGGACCAGGCCGTCGCCCACGCCGCCGGCATTCCGGTTGACAGGACGCGGATCATCGCGATCGTGATTTCCACGGTTTTGGCGAGCGTCGGCCAGATTATCTTTTTACAGAACATGGGGAACGTGGCCACGTATAACGCCCACAGACAGACGGGCTTTTTCGCCGCCGCGGCGATTCTTGTCGGCGGCGCGTCGGTAAGCAAGGCGACCATTCCCAACGTATTTGTGGGGACGGTGCTCCTTCACCTGATGTATATTGTCGTGCCGAGGGCCGGGATCAACCTTTTCGGGAACGCGATGATTGGCGAGTATTTCCGGGACGCGTTCAGTTACGCGGTGATTGCCCTTGCCCTGGCCCTCCACGCATGGCGCAAACGGGCCAACGCCGAAAAAGCCAGGGCCGGACTAAGGGGTGATTGAAGAGGCGCTGTCGGGCCGGGACGACATGCCCGGCTTTTCAACGCCCCTCATAATTCTTTGCTTTTTCGGTTAATGCGTAAAGCCCCCTGCCGGTTCTTTTAAACAGGCTCATGCTGTCTTTGTGCTTGCTGTTACGTTCATGCTTGTTCAATTCTCCGCGTATGGAATTTTTTATGGTGTCCATTTTCATAAGAATATTTCTGTCGATTAATCGTTTGGGAATTTCGTCATAAATTGAATCAAGAGAAATTTCCCGGATGCCTTTTTTGTTCTGTTCGTTTATAAATTCGACGATCAGTTTCTTTAACGACGGCGCTGCCCCCGGCAATTTTGCCTCTTCTTCTTTCAGGAATTGCAATTCGGTTCGAATGGATTTATCGGCTATACCTTCCGCTTTTTCAATTTCTTTTTTAATGTCGCCATAGCGGAGTATATAATCTTTGCTTGGATTGAAAACGCTGTCGGTATATTTTATTTCATTATAGATGGCTTCCAACTGCGAATAGTATTTGGGCGTATCTTCGCGGAAAATGCTGTTGACTTCAAAATTGGATGTAAGACCGCCTCCGGTAAGATTGGACGACCCGATTATCGAAGTGTATTTTGTATTACGGGACAACGATGTTTCAAATAAATACATCTTGGGATGAAATACCAAATCATTATAATTGTCCCTTTTGTCGCCGAAGCAATAGAACTTAAAATTTTTTTGCTTGTTTTCAATCTCTTTTAAGGCAAACAGGGCGTTTGAATCGGTTGTTCTAAAATCAAGTCCAACAATAATTTCAATTTGGGCGTTATTCCTGCGTAGCGCATAATCAAGTGATTTATAAATTTCATCTATACCTGTTCGCCGCAGAAACGCTACGGCAATTTGCACCTTGGTACTTTCGGTGAGTTCACTTTTCAGGACATCGGAAAGTGGATAATTCGTGTTTGCCAGTATTTGTATTTTTACCGCCATTTATGCTCTCTTCCAAAAAATTGGCGCTGCATTTCCAGGGCAAAGTCCCCGCTTAACGGCTCGGCGCCGTGCCTTTTAGGGGTATGATAAGAGGCTCTTTCAAAACTTTAGTTTTACAGCCCGTAGGGCGAAAAACCGCAAGAGCCTCTGCGAAACTAACCGGGTTTTGCAAGAAGCTCATAAGGCAGTATATTCCGGTTCGGGAAGTTTTAACAAGCTACCGCCTCGGGCCCTTTATTTACAGGCCCGAATAGGCTATACTTTTTGGAAGCGGGTATACCTATCAAACGTTAAGTATAAGGAGGAGGGATGCGCGAAAAACAACCGGCCAAGACACCCGGTAAAAAAATGGCAATCCGCGGGGGGCTTTTTCTTGCGTGGCTCCTCCTGGGGACGCTGCTCTTTATTACCGGCAGGGGCCATACTCTGCTTATAGACAACAGGGATTTTGAAAACATTGAAGCGCCGGATTTAATCACCGTATACGTGGACCGCGGCCGGGGATTTGAATATTTCCGCGGAGACCGGGATCGCCTGACCCTGGTCGGCTCCAAACACCGTATTCTTGTCGAGTTTAGCGACGGTTCCCCGCCTTTCGAGGGGGATTTTACGCTGCCCATACGGGACGACATGTACCTGCTTTCCGTCCCCAAAATAATAAACGGCATAGAACCTTTTGTAGAGGTGTTTCGTACCGTTCCCGAGCCTTCTGCCGAAGAAGACGAATTTGACTTCAATGAAGATTTTGAAGGTTTCGAAGATTTCGGCGGAAGCGGCGATCCCGCCGTAACAGGTTAAAACGGATACTTCAACGAACCCTTGTGCCGTACTTGACTTGCTTTTTTCGTTGGCGTAAAGTAATATGAAAATGAGGAGCGTACCGCATGATTGCAAAGAGTGATATGCCCAGTATCAACGAAAAACCGCCTGAGGGAGCAAAGCCGGAAGGAGGATCTTACCGGGTTCTTGTGGTAGACGATTCCATGTTTATCGCCAAACAGCTCGGTCAAATCTTTACATCCGAAGGTTTTGAGGTGGTGGGGACCGCCGGCGACGGCGCCCAGGGTGTGGAAAAATACAAAGAGTTGTACCCAAATATAGATTTGGTCACGATGGATATTACCATGCCGGTTATGGACGGTGTTTCAGCGCTGGAAAAGATACTGGAATTTGACAAAGAAGCCTGTGTTGTCATGGTGAGTGCCCTGGGAAAAGAAGACGTGGTAAAAAAATCACTCTTGATGGGTGCGAAAAGCTACATTGTAAAGCCTCTGGACCGGAAAAAGGTTCTGGAGAGGGTCGTTTCCATACTGAAACGGTAAACAGGTCACAAAATTCTAAATTCTCAAATGAAAGCCCATAAAATAAGCGATTCGGTTTTTTGTATTTATGCCGATATCACGACAACCGATCTTTTTGAGGGAATTTGGCCCATACCAAACGGAGTTTCCCTTAATTCCTACCTGGTGCGGGGTGAAAAAACGGCCCTGGTTGACCTTATCCGGGACTGGTCCGAAGCTCCGAAGCAGCTTGCCGAGGCCCTTGCCTCGGCGGGGACGGGTTTTGACAAGGTTGATTACCTTATCCTTAACCACCTTGAGCCGGATCATACCGGCTGGCTTGGGGAATTCCGCAAAATCAACCCAAAAGCCGAAATTATTTCCACCGCCAAGGGGATCAACCTCGTTAAAACGTTCTATAAGGAAGAAACGGGTCTTAGGGCGGTTAAAGACGGAGAAAAGCTCGATCTGGGCGGACCGGAACTGACTTTTTTTGAAACCCCCAACATCCACTGGCCCGAAACGATGATGACCTGGGAGCCCCGGTCGGGAACCCTTTTTTCCTGCGACGCGTTCGGATCGTTCGGAGCGCTGGGCGGACGGGTTTTTGACGACGAATTCAGCCCGGAAGAACACGCTTTTTATGAAAAAGAAAGTCTCCGTTACTATTCCAACATTGTTTCGTCGTTTTCGACGTTTGTGGAACGGGGCGTGGAAAAGCTTTCCGGCCTGGATATTAAGTACGTAGCCCCCAGCCATGGCATTGTCTGGAGAAAAGATCCCAGGGCTATTGTGGATCGTTATCTGAAGTACGCCGGCTATTCAAAAGGGGCCACGGAGAAGGAAATCGCCGTTATCTGGGGTTCGATGTACGGCAATACCAAAAAGGGAGTGGATGCGGTTATCCGGGGCATAGAGGCCGAAGGGCTGCCGTACAGCGTTCACCGTATTCCCGATGAGGACGTGTCCTATTCCCTGGCCGACGCGTTTAAGGCAAGCGCCCTCGTGTTGGCGATGCCTACCTACGAATACGCGATGTTTCCGCCAATGGCCTATGTGCTGGATATTTTCAGGCGCAAGCATATTTTCGGCAAAACCGTCCTCCGTATCGGTTCCTGGGGCTGGGTCGGGGGCGCCAAAAAGGAATACGAAGCGATGATTGAAGCCCTTAAATGGGAAAGCGTCCCGTCGATGGAATGGGCCGGCGCCCCGACCGGGCAGGAACTTGCCGTACTCGAGGAGCGGGGTCGTGAGCTCGCCCAGGCGGTAAAAGCTTAAGGAAGGCGGCGCAATGGCGATTACGTGTTATCCGGCCGGAAAAGCCGCGCCCGATGTCTCGCCCACTGTTGCCGGGCGAGTTATGTTTATACCGAGAAAAGACAAGGTAGGTTATGCAGGATAGCGAACGTGACGGTTTTATCGTTTGGAAAGACGAGTATTCGGTCCAATTCAGGATCATTGACGAGCAGCACCGGGGGCTTGTCGCCATGACCAACGATCTTCTAAAAGGATGTAAAGCCGGCGGAAATTCCCGGGACGCCGTTTTTATGGAAACGGTGCGCAAGGCTGTAGAATATGCCCAGGTACATTTTTATACGGAAGAAAAATACATGAAGCAGGCCGCCTATCCCGAACTGGAACAGCATAAAGGAGAACACGCGGCGTTTGTAAGCAAGGTCCAGGAAACCGTCGCCGCCTTTGAACAGGGCAAGGCGGATCCGTTTGATCTTGCGATTTTTCTCAAAGAATGGCTTCTTTCCCATATCGCGGTTTCGGATAAAAAATACGCCCCGTACCTGGCCGCGCTGCCGCAGTAGTTTACGGCTCGTTAGATAAAAAACATATAGGATTCGTCGGGGTCTACGGTTCCCGCCAGGGACGCCAGGGTTTTATTGTCGATTACCTTGGCTATCCTTGCGTTAAGCCTGTCCAAAACGGTTGTCCTTATGCATCGCTGAAGCCTGGATTCCGGCTTTCCGGAATCCGGAGGATCCGCGACCAGCATATCTCCTTCCAGAATCCGAAGCACGTCGCCGATAATAATTTCCTCCGCCGGTTTTGCGAGTACGTATCCGCCCGAAGCGCCTTTGACAGAACGGATAAAGCCGGAACGGCGGAGAATAACGGCAAGCTGCTCCAGGTACCGCAGGGAAATGTTCTGCCGTTTTGCCGTTTCCGCCAGCGGTATATGGCTTTCGCCGGCGCGCTCTGTCAAATCAATAAGCAGTCTGATGCCGTAACGGCCCCGGGTGGAAATTTTCATATCACATAATCCGGAGTGTCGAGATTTTTGTAGGATTCGGCCAGATCCTTTAAGGAAATGGAATCCACACAGTCGGCGATTTCATGGTACAGCTCTTTCCATGTGTGCCGGGTATTGCAGGTTTTTTCCCGTATACAGAGACGATCCGCCGCGGCGCAGTCCACGGGTATAAGGGGGCCTTCAACCGTACGGAGCACGTCCCCCACCTTGATCCGGGCCGGAGTTTTTGCCGTAATATAGCCGCCCAACGGACCCCGGCTGCCCTTAACGATTCCCGCTTTTCGCAGGGGAATGAAAAGCTGTTCGAGGTACCCCACGGAAATGCCTGTATTTTCGGCAATGGAACGGGTACTGATATAATTACCTTCCGGCTGGAGGGCAATGTACAAAAGAGCTTCCAGTGAATATCTGCCTTTGGTTGATATTTTCATTTTAGTGTCCTGTCCAAAACAAATAAGAGAATTGTCCGATAACCTTTAGTTGTCGAACAAGTCTAATAACATAGCCGCGGCACGCGGTTACCGTCGCCCTAGGAGCCTGTCGCGCTTGTGGATATTTTTGCATACTTATGCAAAAATATCCCGATTTACGGGCTCCTTTGGCAGTTTGCATGGTATAAAAATTCACTTTCGTGAATTTTTATACGGTTTTA
>JAIROH010000199.1 GCA_031257595.1 Treponema sp.
AGAACCATCTCCGTAACCTGAACGTGCCGGGTGGCCTGTTCGTCAAACGTCGAAGAGATTACCTCGGCCCGGACGGTCCGCTCCATGTCGGTTACTTCTTCCGGCCGTTCGTCAATAAGCAGCACGATAAGGTACACTTCGGGGTGGTTTTCGGTTATCGCGTTGGCGATTTTCTGCATCATAATCGTCTTGCCCGTCCTTGGGGGCGCCACGATAAGGGCCCGCTGGCCTTTGCCGATCGGACAAAACAGGTTGATTATCCGTTCCGAAACGCCTTCGGTAACGGTTTCAAGGTCGAGTTTTTGGGACGGATACAGCGGTGTAAGGTTGTCGAAAGGTATGCGGTTCTGGGCGACGGTCGGATCGTCGTAGTTAACGGTTTCCACCCTGAGCATCGCGAAAAAACGCTCCTGTTCTTTCGGACTGCGGATTTGACCGTAGACCGTGTCGCCTGTTTTAAGGGCAAAAAGCCGTATCTGGCTTGGGCTTATATAAATATCGTCGGGTCCGGGCAGATAGGAATTCTGCGGGCTGCGCAGAAAACCGTAGCCGTCGGGCAGTATCTCAAGGGATCCGTAGGCATAGATAATGCCCCCGCGCTCGGTATGGGCCTTGAGGATAGAAAAGACAATTTCCTGCTTTTTCAGGGCCATCATGTCTTCGTGGGTAATGTTGTAATTTGCCGCAAGCTCCCTTAGATCCACCATGTTAAGCCGGATAAGCTCGTTAATCGAAAGCCTCGGCTTGCCGTTGTCTTCCCCGGCCCTAGGCTCGGGCTTGCCGTAAATGTCCGGCATCGAAGGAAGCTTCGGCAGCCCCCCCGTAAAAGTTTGGGGAACGGGGGCGGGGCTTTCTCCACCCGCGTTTCCCGGCTCTTCGGCGCTTTGGCTCTGGTAATCCCTGCGAACGGTACGGGTTTTTGCCCTGACTACCACTTTCCCGTTGGGACGATCTTCTCCGTCCAAAGGCTGCTCTTCCGCAGTCCCGCCGTTCTGCCCAATTAGATCACCGCCGGATTTTACCGTACGGGGTTTCCTCACATAGGCCATCAAAAAAACTCCTGTAATTGTTTCAGTATCTGATTAACGGCTTCCAGAGCCGCTTTATTGCGCAGTTCGTTACGGGAACCGGTAAAATGAAAATTTTTGGCCGTTTCCGGGCCGTTTTTCAGGGCCGTCCCTATCCAGACGGTCCCGACCGGCGTCCCGGATCCGTCGCCGTCCGGCCCGGCAAGGCCGGTTACCGAAACGGCAAGATCTGCGCCGCTTTTTTCAACGGCCCCGGCAGCCATTGCCGCGGCGGTTTCGGCGCTTACCGGGCCGTATCTGTCAAGAATCCCGCTTTCTATCCCGAGCATTGTCATCTTCGCCCGGGGACTATAACATACAAAGGAACCCCAAAAAACCTTCGAGGCCCCGGGAACCCGGACGATCCGGTCCGCGACCAATCCGGCTGTACAGGATTCCGCGGCCGCAAGCACAAGGGATCTTTCCGTCAAGAAAGCAACAAGGTTTTCTTCGGTTTCCCTGTTTTCCTCAACGCTATCCATTGTTCCTTTTTAGTTCTGTCCTTATCTCTTCGATGGGACGGGAAAAAATCTCAACCTCCCGTTCGGTTCCGGTCATACTGCACTGGCCTTCAAAAAGCACCCCGTCGGCTATACGAAGCCTGCCGGCGGAAATATCGCCTTTAAGGCTCGATCCGGGCAAAAGGTCGATTTTATCCACCGCCCGTACCTGGCCGGACACAACGCCGTGCACCGTAAGGGAAGTCACCGAAATATGGTCGGCTTCCACGACCGCGCCCTTGTCCACAATAAGTGCCCCTGTCGCCTCAATCGTACCCTTGAATTTCCCCTGCATACAAAGGGTTTCTTTAAATTTCAAAAAACCGTCAAAACTCGTCGTATTCCCAAGGACAATACATTTTGAAGTTTTTTTTCCTGTTTCGGCCTTTGCCATTACGATTCCTGCGGGGACCTGCGTATTTGATTTTCCAGGGCCGAAAGCCCTATTTCATTTTTCTTGAGATTTTCCCATTCGACCATTGTGCGCTCTATTCTGGCGTCAATTCCGGCTATGTGCTTTCTGACAACCTGACTTTTTTTTCGAAGATTGTCAAGAAGCCCGGGCAGCTTTTTTTCACCGGGACTGCCCGACGAAATATTTCTTATTGCCGTGTCAAGATCGTCCATACTTTCAATAAAACGGGCTATATCGGTTTTAAGTTCCGCACTTAGGCCTTCGGCAAGGTTAAGCCGGGATTCCCTGGCTACAATCTGGGCAAAAAGTTCCCGGTTTCTCAGCACCGCCCTTATTCTGGCAAGAACTTCGGAAAAATTAAACGGTTTGGTGATATAATCATCCACGCCCATTTCAAAACCCTCGACTTTGTCTTTAACGTCGTCAAGGGCGGAAAGCATAATGATTGGAATTTCCCGGTATTTTGGATCCGCCTTGAGGATCTTTGTAAGCTCCCAGCCGGACATTTTCGGCATAATGTTATCGAGGAGGATAAGATCGGGAAAAAACTTCTTGACCTTTTCAAGGCCGTCTTTTCCGTTGTCGGCCCTTTCGACAACAAACCCGAGTTTTGAGAGCATTACGTCGAAGAACTCCGCGTTAATGGTTTCATCATCAATAACGAGTATCTTCCTGCGGGTATTCATACGCTTCTTCCGTTTTTTATTCTTTTGTCCGCGGATTCAACGCCCAAAGACTTTTCAGCGGGATGGGCATTTAATCTTAGTATAACCAAGATAATTCCGGTTAACAAGACCACAACGGCGGCGGCGGTAAAAAAAACGCCCAATACATCGCCCCACCTGGTATACAGCGCCGCCGGTTTAACCAGGGGAATTTCAACGTTAAGATACGTTTCCACAAAAGGCTCCGCCATGGCAAGTACCCTGCCGTTGGGATCTACCGCGCAGGTCTGGCCGGAGGCGGTGGATCTGATCATCGAACAGCGGTTTTCCACAGCCCTGAAAACGGCCATCGAAAGGTGCTGCATCTGGGCGGGGACGCTTTTTGACCACGCGTCGTTGGAAACGTTTACCAGCAGTTCCGCGCCGTTTCTTACAAATTTCCGCGAAAGATAGCCGAATGTGTCCTCAAAACAGATCGGAGTTGAAAATTTAAGACGGCCTGTTTCAAACACAACCGGATCGGTTCCGGCTTTCCACAGGTGAATATCGTCCCTGCCGGCAAGCGTATTGTAAATAAAAGGGAGTTGTTTTTCATAGGGAAAATGCTCGGTAAAGGGTACCAGGTGGAGTTTCCGGTACAGTTGCTTCATCGTGTTTTTTTCAAAAAGCCATACGCCGTTGTACGACACTTCATCCCAAAAGCCCTTCGCGTTTACTTCTTTGCGGGTATCGTCGTTGCCCAGCACAAACGGAACGTCTTTTGTCGCGAGGTAGTCCATCAGATCCTTGACGATTGGATAGAAGGCCGGCTGATCCCGGTAGGTCAGATGCCAGTAGATACGGGGAACAAACGCCGTTTCCGACCAGACAACCAGTTCCGAATCGGGCCCGGCGGCCAGGGCTTCTTCGGAAAGGCGTTTCAATACACGCAGATTGGCCGCGTAGGCCGCCGGTCCGCTGTCTTTCCAGGGATCGTTATTCTGCTGAATAAGGGAAACTTTCGCTTTCGGGGCGCCGGAATAGTCCACCGGCGACACAAAGCCGTAAACCAGGGTCAGGACAAGGGCGGCGGCCCACAGCAGGGCAAAAAGCCGTTCCCTGCGAAAAAATCCGGCCCTGAAAACGGTTCGTATAAAATCCGCCGGTTTCGTCCCGGTAAGACGGGCGGGAATCGCGGAGCCCAAAAAAACCGACGGAAAAAGCACAAGGGCGGATACGGCCCAGACTCCCCCGATACCGGCTATTTGAATAACGGGAAGCATTTCCCACTGGGAATAGCCTGTAACGCCGTAGGAATAACCCAAAAAACCTTTGGTACGAAGGTATTCGTAGGCGAGCCACAAAAGCCATTGAAGAAGATAGCCCCGCTTTGGAAACAGGATAAGGGCCAGTTTCAGGAGGGGGAAAAGAAACGCCAGGTACACAAGGTATATCGAACAGACGACAAGACCCGCAATCGGGTGGAAAACACTGAGCCAGTAGTTAAAGACATTGTAGGAAACGTAGCCGTACAGGGCGCCCCAGAATACCGAAACCGGAAGCGACACTCTGCGGAGCAGGATAAAAACCGGTACATAGGCGACCCACGCGAGAACAGGGATACCCTTCAAGACAAGAAGATTCGGGAAAGACAGGGAAAAGAGTAAAACCCCCAGAACAAGAAGCCCCAGGTTGATAAAAAAGCCTTTTACCATACCGGGCCTGGATTTTTCTGAGTCAGCGGCGTTGCGCTGTTTTTTTTTTCGCTCATTTATTCCGTCCGGACTCCCAACGGCAAAACATTAGGGGCATTTTCACTGTTTTCGGAAACGGCGTTCCACACCGCCTGTTTCATCTCCCTGCCGGGCCTGAAAGCGGCAATACCGTGGCTGGTAACCGAAACATATTCCCCGGTTTTTGGGTTTCTGGCTTTTTGGCGGCCTTTACGCCTGCGTACCTCAAAAGTTCCAAAGCCGCGAAGCTCTATCACCGTCCCGTCGACAAGGGCCTCTTTGATGCCTTCAAGCATTAAATCCAGTACTGTTTTTATGTCCTTGCGGATTATCCCCGTTTTTTCGTACACCCTGTCGACAAGCTCAGTCTTGGTAATCTTTTTTCCCGCCATCCTGTCCTCAACATTCCGTGTAATTACCCATATCCTGTATGTTTAGCCTAATGACTCTTCCCGCCGCAAAGCGGTCCGCTTTACCGTTAAAAACCTTTACACCCGAGCCAATCCCAAAACCCATCGGTTTTTCTGCCGGCTTCGGGGTTTTGAAAAAGCTTTACTGGGCTTTTTTAAGGGAATTGAAAAGGAGTTGCATCCGGGATTTTTTTCTGGCCGCGGAATTTTTCTTGATAATCCCTTTTCTGGCGGCGGAATCGATTTTTTTAATCATATCCTTCAACGCCGCTTCCGCTTCACCCACGTCCTTTTTTCGGGCCAAAATAACAAATTTCTTCGCGCTGGTTCTAACGGCGCTCTTTACCGCTTTATTCCGAAGCCGCCGTTCCTCACTTTGTCTGTGACGCTTTTCAGCGGAACTGCTCTTAACTGCCAAAAGAAAACCCCCAAATTATTGTAGTAAACGGAAACATTTTCAAACCCAAAAAGAGTTTTGAAAAAGCCCCAAATTTTTCACATTCTTCACAGGAAAGCCCCGTAAAACAACGCCGTGTTTACAGGACTCTCCGGCGGGAAAGATCGTTTGAAGTTGTTCGGAAACCGGTGTTTCCGGACAACGCTATTTAAAGTCCGAAGGACGCCGTTCCGTCCGTTTACATTTTTCACATTCGGCCAGGTTTTTAACCTTGCCGTTCTCAAAAATCGTCTTCATTTTGACCTCCCCGCCGCAGGAACAAAAGAATTTCTGGGTGGCGCTGGAAGTACGGGCGTTTTTACTGGCCTGGGCCATGTCTTCTCTCCTTGTAAAAGGGCGTCAAAAACCCGGCAGGGTTCCGGAAGCGCCCGAAATGCACTAGTAGTCAAGAATAACATGACAATTGGCGGAATGTCAACGTACCGCGTGTCAAGTCCACGTCGCCGGCGTTTACTTTCATGTTCCGGGGAATTACCAAGTTTTGGAAGAAATTTTAGCCACAAACAACACGAACAAATTCACCGAATTATCGAAGTAAAAGTTCGTGTCGTTCGTGTGAAACGAACCGGTTTTTCCGGATATATCGCGGCCATCAAAATACGACAAGTCCCGTCCGCGTTCGTGGTTTTTTTGGCATTCATCATGGTATCCACGGTTTTATTCCTGACTATGTACTAGGAGCCTGTTGCACTTGTGGATATTTTTGCATACTTATGCAAAAATATCCCGATTTGCGGGCTCCTTTGGCAGTTTGCATGGTATAAAAATTCACTTTCGTGAATTTTTATACGGT
>JAIROH010000228.1 GCA_031257595.1 Treponema sp.
GTAAGCGTTGCATCGTTCACGAGGTTCGTTCTGCAAGGAAATTATTTACTTGTGGGGTCTACTACCAATTTTTTGTTGGTGTTACCAATTTTAACCGCCCTAAAGGGCGGGGTATTAGACCCCACCGCGAATAAAAAACATCAGGGGGAAAAATTGAATGGCAAAAGTTACCAAAACCGCCGCGGCCAAGCCGGCCGCAAAATCGGCGAAACCCGCCGCCAAAAAGACAGCCGCAGCCAAGCCGGTAAAATCCGCCGCTAAAAAAACGACCGCGGCCAAACCGGCAAAACCCGCCGCCAAAAAAACGGCCGCGGCCAGGCCGGCAAAACCCGCCGCCAAAAAGGCCGCCGCGACCAAGCCGGTAAAATCCGCCGCCAAAAAAACAGCCTCGGCCAAGCCGGCCCGGGCCGCCAAATCCGCCAAAGCGTCAAAAACCGAAAATACACCGAAAGTTTTAAGTTTGTTTGACGCCTATACATCCGACAGACTGCCGAAGGATCAGGGCTACATTGTATCGTCATTTATCAACGGAAACACCGGATACTCGATTTATGAAGTTATTTCATACTCGGGAGTCAAGGCTATTTATCCGGACGGAACGGGCCTGACATTCCAGTCCCAGGGGAAAAAACTCCATGCCCTTATTGAGCCCCCTTCATATTCCCATAAAAGCATTGAACCTTATTTAAGAGACAAAGCGGAACAAATTCCCCTTCGTTTCAAAGAGGTCAGCAAGATTATCTCAAAGAATCAGTCTACCCTATACTGGGCGAAAAAACCCATTGAATCCCTTTCTTCGTTTACCGTAGCCCGGCCGGTTGGTTTTAACGTTTCGTTTGTTTTTTATAACAGGCAGGACATCTATGTCACCCTTTCAAAGTTTTTTGAACAATCCTTTACCAACGATGCCGGTCTTCCGATGACCGATGCGCGGAAAGGCGCCGAAGAAATCACGGCGGTTGTTAAAAAAACGATGAATTTCAAAGGCGTATACGAATTTTAGCGTTCTGTCCCAGTCAAACCGACAGCAAAGCCACGGCCGCGTAGCCGCCGTCGGCGCTGCCTGTCGAGGCAGAGACATAAAAAAGGCCGCCTGAAGGCGGCCTTTTTTATTGGAGTTGTTGAACAAGTCCATTGTTACAGAATCAGCCTATTCCGCCTTTGCCCGCTCAAGCTCCGCCTGGGCGACGGCAAGGAGGGCTATGGGAACCGAATAGGGAGAGCAGGAAACGTAGTTAAGGCCCACGTCCATGCAGAACCGCACGTTACCGGGGTTGGCGCCGTGCTCTCCGCAAAGGCCGCAGACAAGATCGGGCCGGGTAAGCTTTCCCCGTTCGGTAGCCAGGGCGATAAGCTCCTTGACCCGCGGATCCAGCGTACTAAACGGGTTCCCGACGATAAGGTCAAACAGCGTATAATCCGGCATAAAGGCCGTAAAGTCGTCACGGGAAATACCAAGGGTCGTCTGGGTAAGATCGTTGGTCCCAAAGCTGAAGAAACGGCCGTACTTGGCGATATCCCCGGCGCCCAGAGCGGCGGCGGGAAGCTCGATCATCGTACCGATCCGGTATTCAACCGGTTTCGCTTTTTTTGCCTTGCGGAAATTCTCTTCAATCTCGACAATTCCCGTATAACTGGAACCTTCGATCTTTTTGCCGTAGGCGATAAGCTTTAGCTCGGAAGCGTTCATGACAATCGGCACCATGATTTCCGGTCTGGCGTTGATCTTTTCGGAACGCAATTTGTAGGTGGCGTCAAAGATCGCCCGTACCTGCATCGCGTAGATTTCCGGATACGATACGGCGATACGGCAGCCCCGGTGTCCCAGCATCGGGTTAAATTCATGGAGGGCTTCAATGCTGGCAACAACCTCCGCCCTGGAAACTTTGGTTTTTTTGGCCGCCTTGATGTGGGCAATGTACTCCGCCAGGGTGTCTTCGTTCTGGGGCATAAATTCATGGAGCGGCGCGTCCAGGAGGCGGATGGTCACCTCTTTACCCGCCATAACCTTGAGGATGCCGTAGAAGTCGGCGGTCTGCATCACCTGAAGCTTATCCAGGGCTTTTTTTCTTTCCTTTGGATCGCTTGAAAGGATCATATCCCTGAAAACCATGATCCGTTCGGGTTTGAAAAACATGTGTTCGGTTCGGCAAAGCCCTATGCCTTCCGCCCCGAAACTCAGGGCGAGCTCCGCGTCCCTCGGCGTTTCGGCGTTTGCCCTGACGTGGAATTCCTTGAGGAAACCCTTGCTTAGATTGATAAAGTCAAGAAGTCCTGATTCGGAAGGATTGGGCTCGATAAGCTTTGCCGTCCCCGCGTATACGGACGATTCACCGTAAAAAGGCACGTTCAGGGTAATGTAGTCGCCTTCGGAAAAGGTAAAGCTTCCCAACGACGCTTTTTTCCCGACAATCCTCATCACGGGGGCGACAAGCGACACCTTTCCGTACTGGCGGGCGACAACCGACGCGTGGGCGGAATAGCCGCCTTCCGCGGTAAGTACGCCGGTAGACACCTCGATTGCCTTGACGTCTTCGGCAAACGACGATTCCACGACCAAAATAAAACGGGTGTCTTCGCCTTTCTGCGAAGCCTGCCTTCTGGCTTCAAGGAGTGAATCGGTACTAAAGCACACCCTGCCTATCGCCGCTCCCGGCGCGCCGGCTATGCCGCCTTTCCAGCTTTTTAAGCCTTTGACACTCCCCGGATCGATAACCGGGTGCAGTATTTCGTTAAGCCGCAGCGGCTCAATCGCGCTGATAACCGACGCGTTGTCGATTATCTTTCGTTTTGCCAAATCCAGAAGCAGCTTGATGTCGGCCTGGGTGGATTTCTGGTCCACAAGGCGCTGTTCTATAAGCCAAAGCTTTCCGTTTTCAACGGTAAAGCGAATCTGCCTTATTTCCCTGAACTTGTCTTCCAGGGTCCAGGCGATCTTCTGCAGCTCTTTAAGATGACCGGCGCCGATTTTTTCTATCGGCTGGCCGGACGAACCGGTTTCGTTGAACTTTTCCCGATAAAAATCGCCCTGGAGTTTCTTTTCACCGGTAACCACGTTCCGGCTGAAATACGAACCGGAACAGGAATCTTTGCCGTAATTTCCATAGACCATTGGGGCAATCATCAGGGCCGTATCCCTGTCGTTCTGATCGTCCATCTGGAACATCTTGGAAATTTCACCCAGGGTTATAAGAAGCTGATCCTCGGCGGTTTCAAAGAAACCCTTGGGGAAGAATTTGGCAAACTCGTCCATATATTCTTCGGCGCTCTTTGAAATTTTTACCGCCTTTTGCTTCTTGCCGAGTTCGTTGGAAGGACCCTTAATGCCCAAAGCGGCGTCCAAAAATTCAAAAGCTTTCGCGATTTCCTGCCGTACTTTGGTTTTTTCTTCCAGTTCGGCGATCCGTTCTTCTATTTTGAGCATACCCCGAACGAGGAAAAGAACCTCGTGAACGGCAAAATCTTCGCCGACCCAGCGGGCAAACCCGTCGATAACCGGCTTCACAAGGCCAAAGTTATGAAGGGTCGGATAAGTGGAAACGGCGAGGTTTGGGGAAATAACCACCTTGAGGAGCATCGGATTATCCGGGTCCCCGTAAGCTTTCCCGACAATTCCGGCGCATTTGCCCAACAGGGAAAAAACGTCTTTTTTTATCGCGCGGGGGTTGATTTCCGAGGCAAGGGTTGTGTCAATGATAAAACCCGGCAGAATCGGGAAGCCCAGTTCGGCAAATTCATTTGCCTGCCTGCCGCGTATGCCCAACAGCTCCGGCTCAACTTTTTTGGGAATCACGTCAATCTGACTGAAAAAATGAATTCTGTTATCCATACTTTTTTCCTTTAGAACAGCTTGAGTACGTTGTTAACCGGTCCCTTAAGGAACGCCTCGAACATGTGGCTTGCGCCCTGGGCCAGATACCGCTGGAGTTTCGCCACATCTTTGATATCGCTTCCCGCGACGGCAAATTCAATCGCGCTGCCATGTTTGACTTTACCCCATTTAAAGAGGGAATTGATATCGAGTATACGCTCGCCGTCATAGTAAATGTACACCTGAAGGCTCGGGTATTTGGCGTTATAGCTTGCCACAATGCGTTTCCAGGCTTCCACGTTTCCGTTATGGAACAGTTCGTTCTGAACCACGACGGCGTAACGCGGAGTCATCCGCACAGGGCCGGCGGGCGCGGCAACGGGCGGCGCGGCGGCGGTAACCACAGGGGGGGCGACCCGCTGCGCTTCCCGTACCGAAGCGGCGGGTTTTACCCCGGCCCGGCCCGCGACCCGGCCCGCGACCCGGCCTGCGACCCGGCCTGCGGCCTTTGCCGGACGCCTGGGGGTTTTGGGCTGTTTCGGCGCCGGAGCGGCTTTAGGTTTCTTTACCGCTTTTACGCCGAAACTCCCTTTAAGCAGGGCGGCCGGGGGCTTAACCTTTGCTCCCTCAAAAAGGCTTACCGCCAGTTCGGCGGCTTTTTCGCAGTTTTCATCCGCCGGAGAAGCTCCCTTTCCGGCAAAAACCACAAGCAATTCGTTTTTTCGCAAATCGCCGATCCCGGCCAGCTCTTCTTCGCTTTTGGGGTTTGCCACCAAAAGTCCCAGTTCGGGATGATGATAGGCGACCACCAGATCCACACCTTTCCACTTGCCGAACTCTTTTGCCAGGGAAGAAGGGTTGCCGGCGACGGATCCGAGATTGGCGGACACCGTTTTATAACCCAATTTGTCAACCAACAGGATATTGAGAATCATACTCGCCTTATAACCGGAAAATTCTTCGTCGTCCTCCGCAAACAGAATGTCCGCCAAATTCACATGGGATTCCGCGTCTTCCATTACGGCTATGGTTTTTTTGATGTATCGGACAGCCGAATTGAACCCTTTCCTTGTAGAGAGTACCTCAAGATTGGTAGCATCATTCGCCATTTCCATTTCCCCCTAGAAAAAACGCCCCCTTAAGGGGGCGTTTCGGTCTTTACCTTATCGTAACCGATATCAGAAAATTATATTTCTTTCATCGAATCGCCGCCGGCCTTGCGTCCCCTGCGGCCGCCGGTCTTTTTCGGCTTGGCTTCCGCGACGGACCTCGCGGCCCTGCCCCGCTTGGGAGCTTCTATCGCGGCGGCGGCGGATTCTCCCGTATTAAGCATATCAAGGTACGCCTGTCCGCCCGCGGCGGCCGCGGCCGCTTTGCTGCCGGTTTCTTCGACCGGCTCATTGACAAAGGACTGATTGATGTCTTCCCGAACCGTCGAACGCCGCCGGCTGAACGAAGCAAACGCCGCGTCCTGGAAGCCCTTGGAAACTCCGTGGAGGAATTCGTTAAGTACGTTGGCCATCGCGTCAAGCGTCGCTTTTTTCCGTTTAATCGAGGTAATGTCAACGTCCAAAAGAAGACCCGGCTGGATATGGTAGGGATTGATCTTGTAATCAAACTTGTTGTAGTCCTTTTCGAGGAACGAAAGCCTGTCTTCCATAACCCGGCGTTCCACCGGATACTGGTAGTCGTACATGTCCTTCATCTTGTTCCGCATAATGATCAGCCGCTGACGGATCCTGTCTTTTTCATACAGATATGTACGGTTCATCCGCTCGACTTCCGTCTCCGCGGGCTTTACAAAGCTGATTTCGTCCCATACTTTGGCAATATCCTCGTACATCGGATCGCCGCTCTTGGCCTTGATATCCTTGCGGATCCGGTTCCGGTTTTTGGCGGCAAGATCTTTGAAATCCGTTACCCTAAAAACGGGTTTCCGGCTTTCGTAAATAACTTCCAGGACATCCCAGAGGTGGGCTACCTCGGTTTCAAAACTCTTCATCTGGACGTCGTACGCTTTGCGCTCTTCCAGAAGCTGGGCGTTGTCGAAATACTTCATTGTAACCGAGTAACGTTCGTCAGGCAGGTTGGCGGCGTCGGTATCTTCATACTCCCTGATAACCAGTTCCCTGGCGTTTTTAAGGTTCTCGATGTACTGGTATCCCATCTTGGAGGTGTCGAGAATCGAAGTGATGGAATTTATCGCCGTATTGAAGCCCCGGTTCCGGATGTTTTCAATATCAATGATTTTCTTGATATTCTCACGGATATTAAGGGCGTCGAAGGTTTCCGGATCGATTTCCGCCCTAAGGTCGGAGATCCGCTCCATAAGGTTTTTGGCAATAATACTGTAGCGTTTGGATTTGGGATTCTCGATGTCGTCATCGGTATAGTTTTCGATTCTGCTCATCTTGGTAAAGATGATCTCGCTGTCGGTAAGCTCGACATCCCCGCTGTCAATCCTCTGATCCTTGAGTTTTTCGATCTCCCTGTCCAGGGCGTCGGTAATGTGCTTGGACAAGAGGTCCTTGATGAGGTACTCAACGGTAGCCTGATAGTGGAAAATGGGACTGATAAGCTCCGCGTCGAGGATATTAACGGAAAGTTTGACATCCGTAACCGTTTTGGGCTTTACAATGTTGTCTTTAAACGCGCATTTTACGATGGAATAGGCGTTTTCGCCGCGGATAAACGCGCCGGTATCGGTTTTTTGCCTGAGCAGGCTGTTGGTGAGATTTTCCAGGTCGTTTACGCCGCGCTGAATATGGCCCTGAAGGTGGCCGTACATGTTCACCATGGACTTTTCAATTTCGCCGGTATTGAACTTGTCCGCCCCGCCGACCGCGTCGAGAAGATCCGCTACTTCTTTGGGGGTATACCGGGAAAGAACCTTGGTTTCTTCTTTATCAATGAAATTCCGGACCTTTTTTACCATCTCGTCTTCGCTCGTTACCATGTAACGATTGAACATGTTCTGGTAATTTTGATTGAAGTAGTTGTACAGCTTCTCTTTAACACCGCCCATAATGTCAAGGCGTTCAAGAACATCCTTGGGAAGTTTGGAGTTAATGTGGTGAATAACCTTATTGGTTTCTTCCTCCAAAAGCTGGTTTACCTCGGCTTGCTGATCCCGGTATTCCTGGGCAAGAGAGTTACGCGATCCAACGGCGCTTGGTTTTTCCGGATGAAATACATTAGGACTCTTGGGCAGATCAATGGCTCCCATATTTTGTCTCCTTACATAAATAATGATTTGCAGTTAAAAACTTTTTGTTCATTTTGAATCTTATCAATATAAGAAAAAAAAGTAAAGGGTTTTTTGATTTTTTTTATTATTTCTATTCCATAAACGGATAAAAGTATGATAAAATAAATCACATGAACCAAAAATGGGTAAAATTTAGTATAAAAAAGCTTTTCTTGCTGGGTTGGTTTCTGGTTTTTTCACCATTTGCCCGGACATGGGGCGAAGACGCCCGCAGCATCCCCGTTGATGTGTATATTATTGTAGACAGTTCTTCGTCGATGGAAAAAGGGAAAGAAGAAGCGGTAAACTGGCTCTGTACCACGGTTATCGACGGGATCGTCAAAACCGGAGACAGCCTTTCCATCTGGACCGCCGGAACACAACCGGATCTGATTTATTCCAGGGCCGTTTCGGCCGAAACTAAAGAAGAAGCGAAAAACCTGATCCGGCAGATCAGGTTTTTGGGCGGGGCCGCCGACTATAAAGGCGCCCTGAACGAAGTCCGGGCCAGGGCTTTGGCCGGCCCGGGTAACCGGATGATTTACACGCTTCTGGTAAGCGGGGCCAATCCCAAGGATCCCCCGATCAAAGAGGCTGAATCGGCCGGTTTGCTCCTCTATTCACGCGTGGAAAGTTTCGCGGGGTGGAGGGTTTTTACGATAGGCCTGGACATAAGCGCCAGGGTCAGGGAGTCGGCCGATTCATACATGAAAAACAGATGACACGGCGTAATTTTAAAGTTTTTACCATTCTGGTCTTTTTGCTCACCGCTCTGGGCATAGGGACCCTGCTTTTCCTTCCCAAGGATTTTTTTTCCCCGTCAAACCACGAAGTAAGCCAGACACGGGTGGTAATTCCCCAAAACGTAGGCCTTGGCGGCAGTCCGTCGGAGCTTCTTGACAACCAAAACCTCGAAGAAGGCTCGGCCGCCAGGGTTTTGTTTGCCGAAAACGAGTCGGTTATTTCCATCATTACCAGGGATTTTGACGGCGATTCCCGGGAAGAACAGGTCATCGCGTACCGGAACCCCCAGGAAATCGACACTCCGATTTTCATTACCTATGTGGAACTGGATGAAAAAACCGGCGAATATTCACGGGTCTGGACCGCGCCGACGGCGGCGACGCGGCCGAACAGCCTTATCCTCTACAGCGAGGATCTTGTGGGGGACGGCGGGATCTGCGCGCTTGCTTCCGGCATGAACGGCGCGGGTGAACAAACACTGACGGTTTTTCGGAAAAACGGCTCTGCCCCGGAATCCGTTTCGGAAGAGGCTTTCGGCAAGATTGCTGAATTTATCATTGAAGGATCGATAGCCGTTCAGGAAGTACAGCGATCCCGTGATTACCAGCAGGGTATCCGGGGCCAGAGCCTTACCATTTCCACCTACGGCAGAGACTACGAATCGTCCAATATGCTGGATCAGATTGAAACAACTTATACCTACAATCCGGTTAACGGCCTTTATGAACAATCGCGGATGCTGAAAATACCGGGCCGTCAGATAGAACAACGCCGGGTCAGCGAACTTTTAAGTTCCCCCGGCAGCTTCGAGGAGTTTATTGACGGCCTGTGGTCCCATACGATGGATAACGGCGAGAATCAGTACGTGTACTTTGACCCGGCAAATTCAGAGGTGATTTTTTATATCAACAACACCGAAGAAATTTTTACCTGGCAGGAATCCAACCCTACCCGCTACGGCCTGCATATAATCGGCAGGAACATTTCCCTTACCAAACTGCGTTGTACCATCAATATCGAACTTGAGTCACTGGACAGTATACGGCTAAGGGTATTCCAGGACGCTTACCTTCGTACCGGTCCCGGAGCCGTATGGGACGGTCGTACCGGAAAGTACAGGCCATCGAAAGCGCCCTGCCCGAAAAACGTACGGTACCCTATATGGAAGGCTCGTACCGCGGCGAAGACGGCGGAATCGTGTTTTCCAAAGACGGCTCGTATGAATTATTCGGAACCGAAACGGAAACCACCCAGAAGGGTAAATACGTCTTTTTCAATATGGGGGACGGGGAATTTTTGGAACTCCGTTCTTTAGAGCCGGAAAGCCTTGCACGAATTACCTTTCGGATTAGCCGCGGCGGAGAAACCATAACGATGACCCGTATCCGTATAGGAACACGGGGGATTCAGGAAATTGAGCTGCCGGTAACCCTTGTCAAAA
This sequence comes from Treponema sp., assembly GCA_031257595.1. Taxonomy (GTDB): domain Bacteria; phylum Spirochaetota; class Spirochaetia; order Treponematales; family Breznakiellaceae; genus JAIROH01. The sequence goes on from JAIROH010000228.1 coordinate 9,244, forward strand.
GCGGGTAAGAGGCGCCGGCTACCAGACCGGAAAAGCCTCAAAACCGGCGTCTTTCAGGAGCAGTACCGTGTCGGCATAGTCGCCGCCGGGCGGAACCCCTACGGCCCAGTACGCCGTCCCGTTTACCTTTTTTATTGAAATAACTGGGACAAAACCCGCGTTACGCAGCCTGGCGGCCAGGGCCTGGGCGTTTTCTTCCCGCCCGAAAAGCCCGGCCTGAAGCACTGCCGGCCCGCCGGGGTTTTCCGGAACCGCAGGTTCCACCGGTAAACGCTGTTCCGGCAGGCCGGCGGATTGGCCGGGCGGGGTTCCGGGAAAGCCCAAAAGCCAGAGGGCCGTTGGGGCGGCGGCAACATCCGAGCCGTCTTTCAGCGCAAGGGCTTCGGGGCTTTGGGGAAATTCACTCAAAAGCCTGTTT